>CANNMA010000040.1 GCA_947505805.1 bacterium | reverse complement strand
GCGTTATGGCATGTGGCACCAGGGACAGTATCGAACAATTTCTTGATACGCTCCATAAGGGTGTCGCTGAAAAAAAACTCGATGGTATTGAGATTGAACCGTTCTTAAAAGATCGTGACTACCGCGGCGTTTTCAGGGTCATTGAGTCGCGATAGGTTCATTGAGTTGACTTTCTCTTGTAGGTAAATTACGTTTAACAGAATCAGTTCACCTTTACGATATCAGGAGTGTACGTATCATGAACCTCAACATAACAAATTTCAGAAGCACAACAATCGTTGTTTTCTAGCGTAGCCACGGCTACAAACCATATTTAGATACCTTCACGGTTTGCTTAATCGCATTTGGCGGGCAGTCCGGTAGTGCATCTACTTCCCACCATATTTTTAGATATCGCTCCTCAGGGAGACAGAATGGAAAGTCACAAAACTTTCTTTTCGTTATTTTTTTATCCATAAGGAATGTTACATGAGTATTTTATTGCACGTTGATCGTGTTACCAAAATTTATAAAACCCCTAAAGGACCGATTGAGTCACTTAAGGGCGTTACCCTTGATATTATGAAGTCTGAAGTATTGTCCCTTCTTGGTGTTAACGGTGCGGGTAAAACAACCCTGTCATCCATTATTGCTACTCTTCACCCGGCAACATCGGGAGACATTCTTAAAAATGGAGTTTCCATTTATGAGGATGTTGTTGAATATCGTAGAACCATTGGCTTTTGCCCTCAAAAACCGAACGTAGATATGATGTTAACGCTTGAAGAAAACTTAATGTTTGCGGGACGTTTTTTCTGTTTACCAGACGATCTTATCAGGGAAAGAATTAAAGTATTGCTTGATCAATTTGGTCTTGTTAAGTACGCAGAACAAAAAGCTGATATTCTTTCAGGTGGATACAAGCAACGATTTATGCTTGCAAGAACATTAATTCACAAGCCTGATCTTGTGATTCTTGATGAACCGACTGTTGGTCTTGACCCTCATGTTCGTCGAGACATTTGGGAAGTTATTAAACAGCTTCGTTCAAGTGGTGTTACGGTTTTATTAACTACTCACTATTTAGATGAAGCAGAACAACTTTCTGATCGTGTCTGTTTGCTTGATAAAGGGGTTATTCAACTGGTTGATACTCCTGAAAATCTTAAAAAGATTCATGGCCAAGCAAACTTGGAAGAAGTGTTTATCAAATTGATGAACGAAAAAGATGAAGAATAATTTGAATTAAGAAAGATAATTATATGATTAGTTTAAGTATACGAACCTGCGCTCGGTTAGTCTGGCGTGATATGGCGGTTTTTTGGCCGTCGTTTCCCGGTAGACTTTTTAATGGCGCAATCTGGGCAGGTATTACTATAGCAGTGTTTCAGTTTATTGGATTTGGCGACGCAGCAAATCTTGGTCTTTTTATGGCATGTGCAAATGCTGTCAGCTGGGGTTTTTTTGAGGTTATGGAAAACGTTGCTCGATTAATTGCTGACTTGCAAGGTGAGCGGTCAATTACCTATTCTCTGACTTTGCCACTGCCTCAATGGATGGTTTTTGTTCGCATAGCGCTTTCAAATGCGCTCCAAGCAATGGCTATTGCTATCTTTATTTTACCAATGGCAAAAATCTTATTGTGGAATCATTTTGATATCAGCAATATGTCGCTGATACGAGTGATTACGATATTCATTTTAGCCCATGTTTTTTACGGCTTTTTTTCACTCTGGCTTGCAAGTATGGTAAAAAGTCTTGAAGCAATTGGCGATATTTGGATGCGCGTAGTGTTTCCACTCTGGTTTTTGGGTGGGTATCAGTTTACGTGGGCAACATTTGTAGTTAAAAGCCCTGTACTTGCGTATCTTAATTTGCTCAATCCGTTGATTTACTGCTTTGAAGGAATTCGTGGAGCTGTTCTTGGCCAAGCGGGCTACTTGCCATTTTGGCTCTGTTGTGTTGCTCTAATACTATTTACCGCATTTGTCGGAATTGTAGGAACAATTCGAATGATGAATCGATTGGATTGTTTAAAGTAACTAAAAAAAGAGGAAATTATGATGAGTATTGGTACAAAGGGTCGCAGTCATTGGAGATTAAACATACAGGTATTTTTCAGCCTGGTTCATCGTGATATGCGGGTCTTTTTACCAATGCTCAAGCATAGAATATGGAATGCAGTGTTCGTAACAGCCTTGTGTGTGTATGTGTTTGAATACATAGGATTTGCATCTGTTGCTGGGTACGGGCTTTTTATAGCGGCTTCAGAATGTGCAGTTGTTGGATTTTTTGAAGTTATGGAAAATGTATCTCGGCTTGTTGCGGATATCAAAGGGCCCCGTGCAATTACGTATGCCCTAACGTTGCCCATACCGCAATGGATGGTATTTGCTCGTATAGCTTTTTCTAATGCGATTCAGGCAATGGCTATTTCGTGTCTTATTTTACCAACAGCAAAACTTATGTTGTGGAATCAATTTGATCTTACAGAAACATCTTATCCAAAAATCTTTCTTATTTTTTTTCTGTCGTATCTTTTTTACGGCTTTTTTTCATTATGGCTTGCCAGTATGGTTAAAGGGCTTGAGTCTCTTGGAAATGTCTGGTCAAGAATTATTTTCCCCCTTTGGTTTTTAGGATGCTATCAGTTTACGTGGAAAGCGTTGCTGATTCAGTCTCCTACAGTTGCTTATATCAACTTGATTAACCCACTTGTCTATTGCACTGAAGGAATGCGCGCAGCGGTTATGGGTCAAGAAGGGTGTTTGCCTTATTGGTGGTGCTGTCTGGCAATTATAGGGTTTACGGTATTTGTTGGGGTAATTGGGATTAATAAAATGATGAGACGGTTAGACTGTTTATAAAAATCAGGTGAGAACAATAAAAAATGATAAAAAATAATGCTATAAATTGGCGTTGGAACATGCAGGTATTTTTACGACTTATCCAGCGTGATATGTATGTTTCTTTGCCAACTATTAAAAGGCGGACTATCAATACGATTATTTGGACAGCACTACTAGTCTATGTTTTTGAATATGTAGGGCTTTCAACAGTGGCTGGGTACGGACTTTTTATAGCAGCATCAGAATGTGCTTCGGTTGGTTTTATGCAAACATTTTCAAAAGTAACCAGAATTATTGGTGACTTACAAGGTCAGCGTTCTATTACATACTATTTAACACTTCCCCTTCCCCAATGGTTGCTGTTTATGGCAATGGCCATTTCAATTAGTTTAGAATTTATGATTGTGAATGCGTCTATTTTTCCAATAGCTAAACTAATTTTAGGAACTAAATTTCCACTATCATGGATAGTCTTTTTTAAAGCAATTTGTGTCTTTGTATGTGCGCATCTTCTCTATGGTTTTTGTGTGCTTTTATTTGCGAGCATGACTGATACTATGGCCCAGATCGCATCATTACGGATTAGGGTTGCCGATATGTTATTTTGGAGTGGGGCCTATTTTTTTGCATGGTATCGGCTTTATGAAAAGAGTCATTTTTTTGCGTATCTTGATCTTCTTAATCCGCTTGTTTATGCGAATGAAGGAATGCGCTCAGCGGTTTTTGGTGGTTCAAACTATCTATCAGTCTGGCTTTGTTGTGTTGTTCTGCTTGCATTTACTGTAGTAGTGGGAACACTGGGGATAAAGCGAATGATGAAAAAAGTAGACTGTCTCTAAAAAAATAATCAGGAATAATGATAGATGATCAAAAATAGTAGTAACCAATGGCGCTGGAATTTGCAGGTATTTTTACGACTTATTCAGCGTGATATGATTGTTATAAGGCCGATGATGCGCTCTCGTATGATCAATATAATCTGGTGGACAGTCTTATGTGTGTATGTGTTTGAATACGTTGGTCTGGGGCCAGTTGCAGGGTGTGGTCTTTTTATTGCAGCTTCAGAATGCGCAAGTAAAGGGTTTATGCGGGCATTTCCCAATGCAGGTCGAATTATTACGGATCTTCATGGAGGTCCTCGCTTTCTTTTGTATTATCTTTCTCTCCCTATTCCTCAGCAATTAGTGTTTGTGGCGGTTGCTGTTTCTACAAGTTTAGAGCTGATGGCAATTAATATTTTTGTACTACCGATAGCAAAACTTATCTTATGGAACAGTTTTCATCTTTCTTTGCTGGGGATGGTAAAAGCGGGGGCAGTTTTTCTATGCGCGCATCTTTTTTATGGAAGTTGCGTGCTTTTTTTTGCAAGTCTTTCAAATTCTTTAGAAGAACATGTTTCTTTGTTTTCTCGACTCATTCACCCGCTCTTTTGGGCAGGCGGGTATCTTTTTACCTGGCATCGGCTCTATCAAGCAAGTCCTGTGTGTGCATATATCGATTTACTTAATCCACTGGTCTATGCCTTTGAAGGAATGCGTTCTGCAATTTTTAATAATCCAGAATCATTACCAGTTTGGCTCTGTTGTCTGATGTTACTTATGTTTACCGTGCTCGTGGGAACGATCGGTACCCGTCGAATGATGAAAAAAATCGACTGTTTGTAATACTTGGTAAAAATAATGAAGTGTTACGCAGTTATACGTAAGAAGGATAATAATAATATCGTTCACAGATAGGTTCAGGGGTAGAGCGTAAGTGGCGAGCGAGCATTCTTGTTCCAAGTGCAACACATGCAAATCCAAAGGCAATCATCATTTTTTTATGTCTTTGCGATTCTTCAAGCCACAGAGAATCACTTTTTATGATGAGAATGGCATCTATGACCGCATCAAGATAATTTTGAAGCTTTGGAATTAGTGTCTTGAGATTTTCTTCAGAAGGTGTTGTAGTCGTGTGAAATGTAAATGCATCAATGGTTTGAGTGAGATATGTTCGAATATATTCAAGATCTTGAAAGGCTCTCGTTCTTGGGTAATTTTTATCGGTATAGAGGGCTTTTTTTAAATTTTCAGGATCATTTTGGTAAGTAAGAGCTGTTATAAGTAGTTCTTTTTTTAAGAGAAGTATGCCATTGGAGAGTTTTTTACCTTTGAAATATTCATATAATGCAATAATAAATCCTGTAGTAAATCCCATTCCAGATCCTATAGTCACTGTACGAGTCCAACTAGTCGGCTTAAAGAGACTAATGGCGGGCTCCCTTGGATCTGCAATAAGGAGATTAATATAACGGCCTGCAAAATGGCCTGAAACAGTTGTTAGAAGAATAACTAATGCATCACCAATAATAATGTTGCGTTGTGCTTCTCTTGAGTAGTCTAAAAATCTCACGGGTACTTTATCGATAGCTTCAATAACAGTAGTTATTTCTTGTTCAATGGAGGTCTGTTGATCCAATAAAATTTCAGTTGCGGGAAGGATGGTACCTGTTATAAGTGCAAAAAAAACGAAAATGAGTTGTTTTTTATTCATAGGGAAAATCTTTTTATGAAAATGTGTGGTCGCAACGTATTAAAGCTTGCTGGACCTTATGTAATAACTTTTTAACGATTATAACAGTATAGAGAGTTTATGTGATGTGTAAAAATAAAAATCCTCGCCATTAAAGACGAGGATTGTATGATTTTCAGTATGCTTAAGCTTTTCAATACTGTGTGAATATTACAGGTAACTGACGGTAAAGCGGTAGCCACTTAGAGAGTCAGCTTCATTTTTTTCTGCTATAAAACGATCGCTTTTTTTGAGGGCAAGCATAGCGTTTTTTACCGCAGTGATCGTTTTTTCAAGTTGAGGTAATAATTGTTTTTTAACAGCAGCAAGTGATTTTTTAGTAGTTATTTCTAAAAACATACTAGCCTGTTCAAGTGTAATACGTTGTTTTTCTAATGAGTTAAACGCGGTCAAGCGTGGGAATCGAACTGATACAAAAAGATCTTCTAGTTTTTGAGCAACTGTTTCTGAATCGTTTTGATAAGAAAGTGTGATCATAAGTAGTTCTTTATCAAGTGGCGTTCTAAAACAATTTTCAACTAAAGCACCTGCTTTGTTCATAGTTGCTAAAAGAATACCTATTCCTGCGGTTGCGCCTAATGCTGCTGTGACTTTAAGTGAAGTTGGAAGGCTGTAGCCACCTCTTCTGTATTCTTCATAAATTCCGAAATTTCTTGTTTCATCAATCTTTATTATACTTTCATTTACTGCAAAACCACCAAGGTTTCCCGCTACAAAAAGACCTGGATAGATAGTTAAAATTGAACCAGCAATGGTTATGATTTTATGCATAAAAGAACGGTCTTTAAATTTTATGGGGACGGTCAATTTTGAAATGCTTTTGATCATGTTGTCTACTTGTTCTTCTAGCGTTTGTAAGTTGAAAAAAATTTCAGTCGCTTGATCTTGAGTAGTTGGAGTTGTTTCGATATTGATAGTTACAGCGAACCCTTTGTCTTGTGTAGCTGTTGCAGCGCTTGCACACAGGCTTGCAATGAGAATGAATTGTAGTTTTTTCATACTAGTTTCCTTTGTATTCTTTGGCTTTTTCTGCGGTAATAGGTTGTGTTGTAGAAATATCAAGAAAAAATCGAATAATTTTAATAAGCTCTGTTTTTTCTGGAATACGATAGAATTGTAGAGTGTCTCCCTTAGTATTGATCAGTACAAGAAGAGGGTCTTCAGGAAGAGCAATATAAGAAGATTTTTGGCTACTTATTTGCATTCTATAAAAATCAATTTTATCGCCAAACTCCTGTACAACTGAATCTAAAGGTATTTGGAAGGTGTCTTTATAGTATTCAAATACAATAGGATGACCTGTTTTTTCTAGTTGTTTAATAGAGGCTTCCATGTCTTCACGAGTAATGATTTCTTTAACAGCATGCGTTTTCTTGGTGGCTGTTACAGTGCTTGCAAATAAGCTTGCAATGAAAATGAAATATAGTTTTTTCATATGACGGTTCCAATTGAGTTATGAGTTATCAGTTTGATCTTGGTCGATGTTGAAAATTCTTTTTACATTGTAAACAAAAACAGCTTGACTAGGCGCGCCTGCCCCTTGTGTAAGTATTTTATTTTTTTGAAAAAATATACTTGTTGGAATAGAAAGGCCTTCTTTAGGCATAGTGAGCAGTTTTAACAATTCTAATTTTTTCATTAGTTCTTTGTTATCTACATTAAGACTGTAAAAATCAACATCAGGGCATTCTTTGGCAATTTTGTCGTAATATGTTGCTAAGTGTCTACATGGTGGGCACCAGTTTGCATACAGTTTAATAACAGCTGGGCGATCTGATTGTGCAATCAAATCTAACTGTGTTGAGGTGGTAATTTCTGTAACAAGTGCGCAAGCTTCGGAGTGAATTACAGCTGTAAAGGTCAAAAGAAGTAAAGTAAAAAGATTGTTTTTGGATAATGTGAACATAAAAACCTTTCAGGTATGTGTTATGCGGGATAATTCTTTATGTGGAGTTTTTGAAAAACTAACTTAGTCAAAAGTCTATCGAGTTGGGTGTAATTGTAAAATTTTTGAAGATATAGGTCTATTGAATGGGGCTATTGATTGTTTTTAAGCTTAACTGATGAATTAGGACTTTCTTTTGTTACATTTGGGTCATCACGGTCAGTCGAGCGCCACACGTTTATTCAAACGTGATGGCTGCCTCTTCTATCCCTCGAGATGACATTTTGTGGGGTTAGGGGTTGACTGTACTAAAAATCCCCATCGGGAAGGACGGGGATTTTTTAAAAATTTTGTACATGCTGTACGTCAAATTTATCGAGTTGCGTTGGCAAGCTGGATAAGACCACCTACTGCTTGTGCATTATATTGAGCGTTTAGCGTTGCTTGTGTGTTTGAAAGTGATTGTGCATTGCATTCTTCAAACCAGCGAGGATCGCTTTTAAGCGTAATAATTGCTTGAATTACTGCATCTAAACTGTATTGAACGTAAGGGAGTAGCATTTTGATTTGATCGCCGTATGGTTTGTCGGTTAATAATTCAAAAAGATCGTTGATATCAGCAAGGTGTGAACGAAGTGCTTCAAGGCTTATGAATGCTGCTGCGCGCGGGAATCGTGCTGAAACAAAAAGAACATCGAGTGATTGTTTAAGGCTAACCGCATCATTTTGAAAGTAGAAAGCAGTATTCAATAATTTTCTATCGATTTTTTTTGCAAGTGATTGGGTAAAGCTTGCATACATCGATGGGTACGCCCCAAGTCCTGCACCAACAAGAGTTCCTACTGTTACTGATTTAGACCATTCGCGAGGTTTAAAGAAAAGAGGAGATTGATCATAGCCACCAAGAACATTAGTAACAGCACATACAGCAAGATGTCCAAATGCTGCACCAACCAGAACAGAAAGTGTGCTTAATCCAACAGAAGAAAGCTGATCAAGAACTGGTCTATGGGTAAACTTTATAGGCAATTGTGCAATTGCATCAACAAATTCATCTACTGTAAGCCCGTCATTAAATTGTTGCGTTGAATTTTGAATTGCTAACGAATTGTCAGCCGCATGTAAACCGAAAGTTACGAGGAGCGTTATGATTAAAACATTTTTCATATAAAACCTTTCTGAAAAAATGAATGATACTTCAATCCTTTAAAGGGGTGCAGTTTTTGGTAACTACACCCTGGCTAAACTATAGATGATCTAGTAGAAATGTAAAATTTTTAAGCGATAGTTTCTTGTAATCGTACTATTGCTTGAATTATTGAAGCTCCTGATAATGATGTAAGGCAAGCATTTTTGTACGCTATTGCTACACTAGAAAATCATGACACCTGTTTTGAAAGGGGTATAGTGCATCGTTGGTTTTTCTGGTCCGTTTTTTTTATTATTTCAAGCTTATACAGTACTTCTCGTGATTACTCGGTGAACTTCAATAGTTTTAGTGTAACTCCAACTGATACATCGGTTATTCCTGAATATTTTACGGTAGTATCTTGTTTGTGTACTTGTTCCTATCCTGTTTTGGAAAAAGAAATAATGATCCTTTTAGAGATTCATCCAGGTGCTTCTTTAACAAGAGAGCAATTTTTAAAAGGGGTGGAGCGACTACGTCAAAAAGAACGATTTACGCAGGGAATAGTTACTTTTACAGATGTGGATGGAGGGTGTGCTGTTACGGTGACTCTTGAATGCAACTGGATTGTGAAATTCATAAAATTAGAAGGAGTTTCAACAGATAAAGATGAATATCTCCGTCATTATGAGCTTGCAGGGGGAGATCCTTTTGTAAAAGAAAAACATGATCATTCTTGCAAGGCGATACAAAATTTTTTGGCAGAACTTGGATACCGCAATGCTCATGTTATTGATCGACTTATGTATGATGAAGTAACTAAAACAGTAACGGTTATTTTAGGTATTACAAAAGGGGCTGCATGTAAAGTATTGGCAGTCGATTATACGATTACTGATACTGAAAATAGTTTTTTTTCTGCAGATGCCCTTATACAAAAAAAGTCTCAAAAATTAATCAATAAAACCTGTTCAAAAGAAAAATTAGATACGTTTACCACTATTTTAAAAAAGTCTTTGCAAGATAAAGGGTATAGGGACGTTACAATTCTACTTAAGCAGCAGTTTAATGAGGAGCTTACATCTGTAAGTGTGCGCTCTATTATCACTCTTGGAAAACGTAAAAAGACTACTTTTTTTGGAAATCATTTTTTTTCTTCTGATGCTTTATACAAAAAACGAATTGAATTTCCCGCAGAAGAAATTCCTGCGCCACTTTTGGTTATGGGGCAAGAAGTTGAAGATGAATATCGAAGTAAAGGATTTTTACGTGTT
>CANNMA010000039.1 GCA_947505805.1 bacterium | reverse complement strand
GCAGTTTATCCAAAAACAGTAGAAGAAATAAAATACCGTTCTCATAAAGTACAAAAAAAAGCTCTTAACCTTCTCAATGATATTGCTAATTGCCCTGCTGAAGATCAAAATAAAACTACCATGCTTCTTGCTTTTGATAGTGTTAGTGCTTCATTCGGTACTGAACATGGGGCATTTGAACTTATAAAATCGGTTCATCCTGATCAAAAAATGGTTAAAGCCGCACAGGAAGAATCACTTACGCTTAGTAATTTTGCAACTGATCATATCGAAGGAAATAGCGCTCTCTATAATGCCTTTAAAGCATACCAACAAGGAAATGCTCAAACAGAAGTACTCACTCAAGAAGAGCGGTATATGCTTGATAAGCTTATTGAGGGATTTGAGCAAGAAGGGCTCGGTCTTTCACCCGAAAAGCGAGCTCAAGTTATTGCATTAAAAAAACGTTGCTCAGAACTTGAGTTATTATTTGATAGCAACATTAATGCAGATAACAGCGCGATTGTTGTATCAAAAGAAGGTCTTGCTGGAGTTCCAGAAGAGTTTATTGCAACATTGCCTCAAGTTGAAAATGGTTATGAGCTTGCTACTAACTATCCTATCCAAAATATGATTATGTCCTATTGCTGCGTTGAAGAAACTCGTAAAGCCTTTTACAAAGCATTTAATAAAAAAGCTTATCCAGTCAATGAACCGATTCTTGCTGACATAATTGCAACTCGTCATAAGATTGCTCAAGAACTTGGTTTTGAAACATACGCTCACTATAATCTTGCAGATAAAATGGTTAATGATCCTCAAAAAGCGTGGGACTTTGAAAATGCAGTTAATGCTCGCGGGCTTTTGAAAGCACAAGAAGAGTTTGATCTTCTTACCAAAGAACTTCCAGAAGGGGTCACTTTAACAGTAGATGGTAAATTAAAGCCCTGGGATGCCGCCTATGTAATAACTCTTTTCAAGAAAAAAAAGTACGATATCGATGAAATTAAATTTTCAGAATACTTTCCGATGGAAAAAACAGTAGCTGGTCTTATTTCAATATATGAACAATTTTTTAGTCTTTCAATTACAGAAGTTCCTGTGACTGGGATGTGGCATGAAGATGTAAAGCTTCTTAAAATTTCAACTACCGAAAATAACAATCCTATCGGATATGTCTTTTTAGATATGTATCCTCGCACAGGAAAGTATGGTCATGCAGCACAGTTTTCAGGAGTTCAAGGACATAGTGTTCCAGATGGAAACCGTTATCCTTCAGTTGCTACATTAGTGTGTAATTTTACTAAGCCAACAACTGCAAAACCTTCGTTACTGCGTTATTCAGAAGTAGTTACTTTTTTTCATGAGTTTGGCCATGCAATACACACTGTTCTTGCTGCCAATGCATTTGCTTGTCAATCAGGAATTAGTACTGAGCGTGATTTTGTAGAGCTTCCTTCTCAAATGCTTGAAAAATGGATGGAAGATCCAGAAATGTTAAAAGTTATTAGCTCTCATTTTCAAACAGGAGAACCGCTCTCTGATGATCTCATTCAGAAACGAATAGAGCTTTTAAAATTCGGTACAGGAATGTTTACACAACGACAAATTGGTTTTGGCATGATGGCACTTACATTCTTTGGACCAAAAACTGATAACACCGTAGATCAAGAAGCAAAGCGACTTACTGAATTAACAAGACCTTACATTGTATATGACGATGAAGATCATTTTTGTTGTGCTTTTGGTCACTTAACTAACTATGGAGCTTGTTATTATGGTTATATGTGGTCTCTTGCTCTTGCCTGTGATGTTTTTGAAACTATCAAAGCCCAAGGACTCTTAAATCCAGAAGCGGGCAAAAAATATGTAGATGCCATTTTAAGCAAAGGTGGTAGCTGTCCAGCTGAAGATATGGTTCGTGATTATCTTGGCCGTGAGCCAAACTTTGATGCCTTTTATAAAAAAATGGCCTTTTAAATCAAAAAAACTTTAAAGGGAAAGCGTGAAAGAAGAACAACTATGCACCGGGCTGGTGTTGTATTATCAAGGCAAAACGCTTTCCTTACTGAGTCCTGAAGAAGGCCGTGTAGAAAAAATCTGGTATACCGGCCGAGGCCAATCTCCTTTGCACCGTGGATCATTTGTCTCTTACTATGCAGACTGTTCTGTTTCTAGCCAAAAAACTCCTCTTGAAAGAGTTGAATTAGAAAAATCAGCCACCCTTGTTGGAATGCAAGACATTTATTTGCTTCATGCAGTTCTTGAAGTATGTTGTCATTTTATTCCTGTAGGAAGTGAAGCAAAGACAGTTTTTTATTTTTTACAGGAGCTGTTTGAAACATTTGATTCTTTCCCTTCTTTTGCTGAAAAAAAGAATGTCATTTGCAAGCTTTTAGCTATGCTTGGTATCTATCCTGATGATGCTCAATTGTATGGCTTGGTTCATGAGCTTGTTTCTATGCCTATTGACAACCTGATTCAAGGAACCATACATTTAAAATCAGAAAAACTTATGAATCAATGGCTTGCTTGGTGCCAACAGGTTCATCCTAAACGCACTTTTTTTAAAGCATTGCCATACTTAATTGAAAAGTGATTTTTCATGAAGAAATGTTTTTATGCCCTTTGTGCACTAGTACTATACACTCCAGTTCACGCTGATATTTTTGACTCCTTTGGTCTTTTAAAAGGTAATAGCACCCTAAATGTTGCTATTGGCAGCGATACTACCAATCAAGATATTTCTCGTTTAAAAACTGAACTTGAAATGTTACAAAAAAATGATCGCGCTATAACCGAAGATCTTCTTGTTCAATCAGAAAAAGTTAAACACCAAATTACTGCTATTGAATCTGGAAAATATGAAAACAGTGAATATGTAACTCGTTTAGTTGTGGCTTTAAAATCGATTAATCAATCAGTCGCTGCCTTACGTACTTTGCGTAAAGAGTGGATTACTACGGTAAAACAAAGATTAACGTTATTAGAAAGTTCATCTCATAATCATGATATAACTACCCTTCTTTCTGAACGCAAAACTATCTATACAATTGAAGATATCCAAATCTTGGGAAATCAAATTGCAGGACAAGAAGAAAAAGTTTTTCATGAATCAGCTCGTAAAAAAGAAGCAATTATAGATATTGAAAATCTTACTAAGAAAATAACTGTGGCCGAAAAAAACTACAAAGATAAAATCAAAGAACAAGCTGATTTTAACAAAGAAGTCAAAAAGGAAGACCGACATGTTCGCGTTAAAGGAGACCTTCTTGACGCTGAAGTTTCTCTCGCTTTGTATGAAAAAGAAGTTGCGACCCTACGAGTTAAAGAAAAAGAATCAAAGCTTGCCTTGATAGTAGATTCTTTATCAGTCGAGGAACGCACCCTACAAGTTCTAAAACAAAAATTAGATTTTATTGTTCGAATAGCTTTACGTGTTGATCTTGACGATGTAAAAGAAGCACAAGAAAAATTTAAAAAAGAAAAACAACAATGTGTTACGCTCACCGAATCATATTTACAAGGAATTGAAAAAGTAACAATTCAAGCAGAAAAGATACGACGCGAATTATCGCTTCTTGAAAAAAGTTATGGAGAACCAGGCAAAGAAATTCAGGATATTACCGAATGGATAGCTACTCTTTCCACCGTAGAAGGATATTTAGTCTTAAGTGAACTTGGTCTGAAAAATGATGAAATGCTTGTTCTTGAACGAGAAATCGATGTCCTTCACGGAAAAATTGAATTTGAAAAAACAAAATGTAGGGAACAAGAACTTCTTGCTGATATGGTTCTTTCGTGGCATAAAATTAAACATCAAAAATTTAAAACAAGTAATGATTTATTAACAGAAGTAAAAAAATACCAAGATTTGGCAGCAGAATTAGTCCGTGAAAAATCAATTTATGATGATAGAAGAATCACTGCAACCAACAAGCTAACTTTACAAAATCATGCCCTTTCAAACCTTAAAAATCATAAAGATACTTTTAAAGAAAAAATTAAAACGATAACTCGTGAGGATAAGGAAGCCCTTGTTCGAATTTTTGATCATCTTGATAAAGCTCAAATTCTTATTAATAAGCAAATCGACCTTACTGGAGCGCTTATTGAACTTTACTCAAAATCACTTGTCTCTATCGGCATTTCTTTAAAACATATCGATGCGATGATTATTGAATTACAACGTGTAAGCTTATGGCATCGCTCAAGAGGGGCTATTTCTTGGAGCGGAATTAAACAAGCTTTTCCTGACATACAACATTTTTTCTCCGATTTAAAAGCACTTACCGTTCATTCATTTGTTTCTGATTTTGAACTGTCAGAAACAATAAACGATCTTTTAGATCACCCACTTCAGACTTTTTATCTTTTTCTAAACCTTCTCTATGCACTAGCTCTTTTTATAGCACTGCTCTATGGACTTCCTCGTATTTCTAAACAACTGCTTTCTGTTCAGCGTGATTATAAAGGCATCTACATTATGGGTAAATTGAGTGGATTTATAGGTACTTTTATCTATGAACATTTAATCAGTCTCTTTCCTTGGAGCATTCTCTTATACTATTTTTCATATTCTACTTCCGCACAACTGTATACGAGCATGTTATTTTATTTACTCTCTATTCCTTATCTTTTATATCTTTCTACTCGTATAGTGCGTGATTTTTCTGCTTTTAACACTCTCCATAACTACACCATCTTAACCGAATCATTTCAGCCACGTTTTATTTTAGTTATGAGATGGTTTTTATATGCCACTGTTATCATCTTGTTGTTTAGAGAATCATTTTTATTAGGTGGGTACGGAAAATCTGAACTTCCTAACATTTTATTAGCATTATATTCGATCATTATTCGCGGATTGCTTTTAGCACTTATTCGCAAGGAAGATCTTCTGACTATTATTCCTTCACGAACACCATTTTGGGCATGGGTTTGGAATATAGTAAATGATTATTATTATCTTCTTATGGGATTATTCATTGTTGTCATGATCATAAGCGACACTCATATTGGTGGTTACGATAACTTAATGACATATATTTTTTGGGGAATTTTGGGAACAGCAGTTGTTATTAAAGGGCTTTCTGTTTTTTATGGATTTTTCAGGCGCACATCAGTTCTTTTGTTTTTTTCATCCGAACGAGAAGTTTTTAAAGAACGTTTTTATATGGCAAAAACTCTGTATAGCTTTCTTGCTATTTTTTTACTCATATTCTTTGTCTTTTTAGGTGTATGGCTTATCGCATGGTTTTGGCAAAAACCTCTTTCATTAAGCGGACTAACAGATTTTTTCACCGAAAAAGATCTTGCTATTGGATTTAAAGATGGACAGCATCAAAAACTAAGCATTCTTGATGTATTAAGAACGTTTGCTTTTGTACCTTTAAGTTTTATTGTTGCATCAATCGTAGATAAATTTATTTTATACCGTCTTTTTGGAATGCTTCTTGTTGATCCAGGAGTTCATAATACGGTTTCTACGATCTCTTATTATATTACTGTTATCACCGTTATTACTCTTGGATTGTTACATGAAGGGTTTGGCTTTCTCGTTGTGTACTACTTAGGACCTATTCTTTTGGGTATGGTATTTGCCTTACGAGATGTATTTAATGACTTTGTTGCTTACTTTATTATCTTGCTTCAACGACCATTAAAAGTTGGCGATTTTATAAAAATTAATGATGAAATCTTAGGAGTTGTTCGTCGTATTACTCCTCGATCAGTAGTTTTAAGACGTAATAATAGTTTTAGCGTCATTGTCCCCAATTCTCGGATCATGACCGATGTGGTTTCAAATTGGGATTACAGTAGAAGCTTTATTTCTTTCCCTGATATCACCGTAAGTGTTCGTTATTTTGAAGATCCTGCTCAAGTTCGACAACTTCTTTTACAGGCAATTGAAAGCACTGATAATATTCTTAAAACGCCAGCTCCTGTTATTCGACTCGATAATTTTGGTGTCAATGGATATGTATTTTTAATTCGTGCGTTTATTAGTTCTGAAAAGACTTTAGAACAATGGGATATTGCAAGTAATGTACGTTTTTCAATTGTAAAAAATTTACGTCAGAATGGAATTGAACTTTCATTTCCTATTCAGATCGTTCATCTTAAACAAGACAATTCATCACAAAAAAATTAATTTTTTATTATTTTAAATTATGCTTTGAAAAATATAAATTTAGACTAAAATACGTTAGGGTCTATTTTTTTAAAATTAATCAAGGATATTTAAAATGAAAAAGTTACTACTCTTTTTATCTACTGCATGCAGCCTTACTCATGCTCTAAAAGCTGCTGATATACAGCAAGTATCCGCCATCATTAAACTTCATCATAAATTTTTGACTGACAAACAAATTGAAAGAATACATATAGCAGGAAAACATGCAGCCCAATCATTATGGAAAAATGTTGCAAGTTTAAAATCTAACAATAGAGAAACATTAATCAGACAGGCTCATCGATATGGAGCTGATCCTGAAGAAACAAAAATAATTTTTGATCTTAATGGTTACAGTGCGGCCGAAAGCTATCTTGAACCTTTTTATATTTGTCGTTTTGGAACACTTCAAGAAAGACAAGCCTTACTTGAATCAAAAAAAAAATCTTGCTGTTGCCAAATTCTTTAATACATTCCTAGTCCATCTAAAACATAACTTTTTTGATACTCGGTTAATGTCATTGGGTTGATAAATGTAACAAGTGCAAAATAATTATCATTACTAACAATTGTTCCACCCAGTATTATCTTTCCATCTGGAGAAAAAGCACCCGAAAAACATGTATTAGCGATATTAAATTCTTTTATGTAAGAAGCATACGTGGTTCCAGGAGTTTGTCCGTTATATCCTCCAAATGTTTTATCAAGAGCACCATTTAATTCTAATCGAGCAACAGCAAAACAATTTTCAAGCCCTGGTGGATTTGACCATCCTCCTAAAACTATTTTGCCATCTGGCTGTATAAATACAGATTTACATTCATCACCATTACCACCCGCTATTGAAAATAAAAATAATGTTCCTGGTTGACTTGTATATCCTGCATTAGGGCCCCCAAATGATTGATCTAGATGCCCATTAGGTAAAAGTCGCGCTACACCAAAACTAAAATTTTCACCAGTTCCAATTTGTACTGAAAGCCCTCCCATTACTATTTTTCCATCGCTTTGAAGAGCTATTGAGTTACAAATATCCTGTTGCCCGGTAGGGCCTGCTATTGGTTGCGAAATATACATTGTTCCTGGAATACTATTATAACCACCAAATGATTCATCAGGCTGGCCATTTGGTGTTAGTCGAGCTGCCGCAAAGTAATAGGGAGGACTATATGTAGAGGCATTAGAAGGACCACCCATAACTATTTTTCCATCATTTTGAAGAGCTATTGAATAGCAATGGTTATAATATCCACCTGCTATTGAATTTTCAATGTACACAACTCCCAAATTATTATTGCCAAAAGAAAAATCAAATTGACCATCAGGTTGAAGACGAACAGCTGAAAATAAATCGTATTGAGAAGGATTAAGATTTGTATATCCTCCTAAAACAATATATCCATCATTTTGCAGGGTGACACAATAAGCTTCAGATCCATAATAAATATGAGCTCCTATTGGGGCACAAAATATTCCTGGCGCTTCTCCATAATGTCCACCAAAAGTTATATCCAGGTGCCCACTGGGAAGCAATCGCGCAGCAGCAAACCATATTGTATTCGCAATTGTATTAAAAGAAGATCCGGCTAAAACGATATTCCCATCGGGCTGAAGAACAAGCGCATAACAATTGTCTACAGATTCAACACCTGTTATAGCTGGCAATGTAACAGTACCACCAAGTTGATTATTGTATCCACCAAAACTAGTATCAACTTGGCCGTTCGGTAAAAAACGCGCTGCAACAAAACGAGAATAATCGCTAGAGCTAGTACCGGCTATTACTATTTTTCCATCAGGTTGTACTGCTATGGAAGTCTTTCCACTAGTAATGGGAAATCCTGGTAAATAGGTTGTCCCAAGAGTACTCATCAATCCGCCAAACGTCTGATCTAAAAGTCCATCAAAATTAATCGATTTTTTCATAACGCTTTGAATGTGTGAATTAGTACTATTGTTATTAAATATTATTTTGTTTTTATTTATAAAATTTCCATTATAATCGGTTGCTTGAATAGCTACATTAATCATAAGCAGCGACAATAAAAATATCATTTTCATAAAATATCTTTCGCTTTATGTTAAGAATATAAGTCAGTTCCTACTCCTGCATAACTTATTTGATAATTTTTGAGTGTCATTGGATTAATGAGTTGTATAAGGCAAAGAACATTGGCGGGGTCAATCTGTGCCCCTCCCATAACTATCTTATTGGAAGATTGTAACACAAGCGGAGCTGGTAGAATATTTATTATGTTTGGTGTAGCAATCCACACGGTACCCGCCTGACTTGTGACCCCTCCAAAGCTTTCATCAAAGACCCCTTTTGATGTGATCCGAGCAGCAGCAAAATGGAGGAGGTGGTTATCCAATCTCGTAAATCCACCCATCAGTATCTTTCCATCAGATTGTAAAGCTAACGAATGACATTCATCCCCAGTTCCTCCTGAAATGATTTGATCTATATACATGCTTCCCTGGTTTTGGCCACTTTGACCACCAAATGTCAGGTCAAGCTGTCCGTCTGAAAGAAAGCGAGCAATGGCAAAGCGAGGATTTTGTACGTCTGTATTTTGGCTTGCATAGCTCCCAGTTGCTCCTCCCATAAGAATTTTCCCGTCCGGCTGTAGGAGTGTCGAATAACATTGATCACCTAATCCTCCACTAATGGTTGATACCATGTAGGTAGTACCTGGTATGGAATTTGTTCCTCCAAAAGTTTCATCAAGGCTTCCATTAGTAAGAAGTCGAACAGCTGCAAAGCGCGAGTCTCCCCCTCCATCATTAGCCGTAGTAGCTGAATAGCCACCCATGATTATTTTTCCATCTTCTTGAATTGCTAGGGATCGGCATTGGTCATCGGTTCCTACACCTGGATTTGCTATGGTTTCAGTAAGGTAAAACGTTCCGGCCGGCTGGCCATTTTGCCCTCCGAATGACTCATCAATGTGCCCGTCTGCAAGAAGACGAGCTACAGCAAAAACATTCCCAGCTCCAATAAATGTATATCCACCAAGCAGAATTTTATCATCGGCTTGCACTGCCATCGCCCAACATACATTGGTCCCATCAATAATGGCAACAGAAACGGTACCAGGATTCTGACCATCTTGTCCTCCAAAACTGATATCAAGTTGTCCATTTGGTAGCAAGCGAGCAGCTGTAAAATGGCTATTATTAGATGTTCCGCTTATAATTATTTTTCCATCTGATTGAAGCGCTACGGAACGAGCTATGTCAACTCCAAGATTACCAAAAGTTGGAAGAACATACGTATTGCCCTGAGCTTGTCCGTTTTGTCCCCCAAAAGTAGTATCAAGTTGTCCGTCTGGTAAAAATCGAGCTGCACAAAAATGATTACTCCCCCCATTTGTATATGTTCCTGCTATAACTATTTTTCCATCCGGTTGCAACGCGAGGCTAACTCCAGAATTGTAGTCAATGATAATGGGAGCAGTTGTTGTTCCCAAATTCCCAAACGCTTGATCTAGCATCCCATCAAAATTTACAGTGTTTTTCATGACACTTTGAATGTACGAATTAGTACTAGTGTTGTTAAATACAAATTTGTTTTTAATTATAAGGTTTCCATTATAATCCTGTGCTCCAGATATTTTTTGAATTGGATTTATGAGAATAGCTATGGTGATAAAAATTGAATAATACTGGGACATCTATTTCTCC
>CANNMA010000038.1 GCA_947505805.1 bacterium | reverse complement strand
CAGAAACCACTACAATGCTATCTGCGTACATTACATTATATTTCTCAACTGCATACAAAAACCATTTACCCGATACCAGAGGTTTTCTTTCAATCCAATTTAAAACAGTCCATGCTTCAGAGCCATTATATTCCAAAATCAGCTTTTTTTTGTACCACCATGCAAGCAAAATACCGGTACAATTAAGAAGGCTATAGCGTTGATAAATGAAAATAATGGGATATTTTTTTAACAAGCTACGAGCTTGAAAAAAGAAAAAAAACGAAGACAGAAAACAGTTCAATTTCCAGCGTAAAAATCGTAAGCATGTTGGATTTTTAAGTCGTATAAGATCTTCAAGAGACACTTGACCGAGAACCTCCGAACTTAAACAGGACGAAGCGCATACTATTCCATAGCCAAGATCATGAAATCCTTTAATAACTCCAAGGGTATGAGCAACCGATCCCCCCGCTGTAATATCTTGATCTGAAATATCTGTTCTGAGATAGAGAATAATCCCTTTACTCATTCAAGTACCTCAGTTGCTAACACATTCTGTAAAACCCAGAGCTGTGTTGCATAGTCATGTGATGAACTTTGAGTTTTATGAAATAACATTTCAATTTCTTCTTTTTCAAAAATTGATTGTAAAGAATGTTTTTTTGTAGCGATTAAATCTAAAAAATAAGGCTTAAAATATGTTCCTGACTTAAACCAACGAGTTGTTGGTGCTGCAAATCCTATCTTTTTTCTATAAATAACATCCATTGGTAAAATGCCTTCACAAGCCTTTTTAAGAATGTATTTTGTTACACCATTTTTATATTTTAATGCCGTAGGAACCTGAAATGCATATTCAACATGTGCATGATCAAGAAAAGGAACACGCCCTTCAACTGAAGTTGCCATGGTCATTTTATCAACACGCATTAATAAAAGCTCTGGAAGGCGCTGTTTAAACTCTAAATACGTTATCGACTTTAAAAAATCAGCATTTGGCTTTTTTTCATATAACTTTTTTAAGTGGTAATCGATAATTGCATAACTATCAGAACCAGTTTTCAAACCTGGATATATTTTCTGAATCATTGGATCAACGTCATATGCATCATATTTTGCCAAGACTGTATGTTTTGCATTTTCAGTAAATGAAATTGCTCCACTCCAAAAGAGATGTTGTCCTGAAGCCCATTGGTCAAGTAAAGCACCATAATATTTTTTTTGAGGAAATAAAGTAGCAGCAAGCCATGCCCCTGCTTTTTTTAACGAAGTTGGCAGTCCTACTGTTGGCTCATAATAACGTTTATAAGCGTCTAGATAGTTTACATATGTTTGATATCCACAATATAACTCATCTGACCCTTCACCAACCTGAACTACTGTAACACCTGAATCTTTGAGCAGTTTTGAAACGTAATAAAGTGGAATACAAACAGGATCGGCAATTGGCTCATCTTGGTGATAGACCATCTTTTCAAAAAACTCGAATGCTTCTTTTTCTGAAATCGTAATTTCATGATGTTCTGTATTGAATAGTTTTGAAACTTTACGTGCCCATGCAACTTCACTGTACTCGGGGCCATCAGAAAATGAAACGTTAAATGTTTTTACCTTATCCGTATATTGAGACATCAAAGCAGTAATCAAACTTGAATCAATTCCGCCTGATAAAAATACTCCAAAAGGAACATCCGATATCATCCGTTTTTTAACCGCATCAGTTAAAAGTCGTCGCGTTTCACCTATGCAAAACTGTTCAGATTGAATATCTGATTGAGCATAAGTAATTTTTGGGTTGAGTGGATTGTACCATTCGTGAAACGTAAGATTGCGTGCAACATCAAGCTTTGCATACATACCTGCAGGAAGCTTATAGACACCTTTGTATAACGTATAGGGAGCAGGAGTTACTAAGAAGGTAAGATAGTGATACAGCGCTTGCTCATTAAGATTTTTTTTCATCCACGGTAAGTGCCAAAGTGCTTTGATTTCTGACGCAAAACTTAGATACCCACCATCATTTGAAAAATAAAGTGGCTTGATACCAATACGATCCCGAACTAAGTACCATTCATCATTAACAAGATCACCAAGTAATGCTGCAAACATTCCTTCAAGACGATCAAGACAGCCGATTCCCCACTGTTTAAATGCATACAAAAAAACTTCCGTATCGCTCTGGGATACAAAGGTATGCCCACACCCTTCAAGCTCTGCGCGAAGCACTTTGTAATTATAAATTTCACCATTAAAACTAATAATAACCGTTTTTTGAGCATCAAGCATTGGTTGTGAGCCCGCGTCAGAAAGATCAATGATACTTAATCTTCGATAAACAAGGGCTGTTTTATGTTTTTCAGAAATCCATATCCCATGACCATCTGGTCCACGATGCACAAGGGTGGTGTGCATCGCTTCCAAAACGCGCTGGTCAACTGAAAAATGACCAGTACACGAAACATATCCTGCAAATCCACACATATTACAAGTACTCTTTGCTTTGGTGCTGCTTAAGCATTTCAAGCACCAATTTAATTTTATCTAATTGATCCCTACTGACTACCAGTAAAACATCTTCACTTTGTACAATGCACAAATTATTAACTCCAACAAGCGCAACAAGTGAATCTTGAACCTCTACAAGATTATTCTGAGCATCAATAGTGACAATATTTTGTTCACCTGCAAGATGATTTTTAACTGCTAAAAATGATTCTAATGAACGTAGTGAATACCAGGGGAAATGAGCCGGCAAAACAACCATTTTTTTTGTACTTTTAAGGATAGCATCTTCTAATGAACAATCTGGAACGTCATCAAATGAACATTCTCCAGAAAGATATTTTATCATTGCCTTATACAGTACATTATTTTCTTTATTGCATATCTCGACAAAAGAACGTGCTTGAACAACGACTATTCCACTATCCCACAACATGTTTTCTTGCCCCAGAATAGGTTTTTTATTCATCACTTCTGAAGGAGTTTTGTACGATGCAACATGATAGGGACTTGTTAATGCAAAATCATAAATAATCAAAGAATGCTCAACAGAATCATAAGAAGGAGAAATACCTAGAAGAGTAATATCATCATGCTCACTAACATGATCTACTGCATGCATTATAAATTCTAGTGCTTTTTTAGGAGTCGAAAAATATATGTCGGTAGGAATTCCAATAACAATCGCTTCAGGATCAGATGCTTGGATAGCTAAACAAGCATGAAGAAATGCAGGGGCTGTTCCTTTCCAAGAAGGCTGATCTAAAAAAACAGACGCAAGCCCTTTAATAGAATCAGAAAGAGTACTGTCTTGTTTTTCAGAAAGAACAACGTATCGAAATTCAAAAGGAATGTATGATTCTATAACGCCAAGAGCTTGCTCCAACAAAGACTGATCGGGTGACACACTGACTAAATCACTATCTTGGTTTTTACGATGCAATGGCCATAATGTCTGGCTTGCATCTTGTGCAAGAATAACTGCATATAGATTTTTTTTCTTCACAATCTCTTTCTGTAACTACTCACCTTATAGCTGACTCTAGTTTTATACGTTTATAGATTTTATACAACTCTAAAAGTCCATAAGAGGCAACACAGAGGATGATAGGTTCAAACATTAATCGATATCTACCAGCTCCATAAAAACCTGTCATTATGGCAAAACAGCCTACTACGCACACAAAAAAAATAATGAGTTCATATGATTTTTTATCCCATAACCCTTTAAGACCCCATGCACATAAAAACCATTTCAACATATTGGTAACAAGTTCAAAAAGCATGAGTACGCCAACATAAGGGTTACGAAATGCCCACACAAGATACCCATATATTTTTTCAAAAAAAGATCCTGATACTTCAAAAAAAGGCTGAATGTTTCCCCGAATTCCCGAATCAAATAAAAGATGTAATTGAACAGAATAAAGTCCAAAAAAAGTTTTTGTAATATTTTGAAATAATGCATACAAAAGAACTAGTGGATGAGAAAAACAAGTTTGAAAAAAAAGATCCTTTAATGGCTGCCAATGTTCTGGGTCAAATGGTGAATAGTTCGAATCGAGCTTTTGATTCATGTCAGATAAAATTTCTAACAACGGCTTATGAGAAAGATGCGTATGAATAACCCCATTAAACCAATGATAGATATTTGCTTCTGCCAAAAAAGCAAACTTGTAATAGCCGAACAAAAGGCCATTTCTGATTACGTACAAAAAAATTGGTACATAGGTGGCAGCAGTAAAAAATGCCCAATCTGAAGCTCTTAAAGAACTAGTCATCCACTTTGATAAGATCAGAAAAACTAACGCTACTCCAATAGGAAAAAATAAAGCGGTCGGCTTTACAATAATCGAAAACCCTAGAGCAATTCCCGCAACAACAAGCATCCATCTTTTACGAATGGCATAAAAAGCGGCCAATCGCTCAAAACAGATACTTATAAAAAAAAGCTGCAATGTTTCTGCTAAAAGAAATTGTGGATACACGTAAAACCCTGGATCTACTAAAGCAAGTAAAAAAACAAGCCGCGCGCACTGCTGTCCAAAAAGCATAAAGCTCATATGGACTATAAAAAGAATTGCTAAAAACATAAGAATGACTTGTATCAAAACCAGTTTCCACACATCAATACCAGTAATCCAATACACCATACCAAGAAAGAAATGATAGCCCTGTGTATGAACTGGTGAGCCACCGCCTGGCTCTTGTACATTACCGGTTTTTACAAATTCTTTGGCAACTCGATCATACACAACAGAATCAACTTCAAAATGTCCTTTTTCCTGAGCATTCCAGTATAAAAGAGCTGAAAGCGTAAAAAAAAACAAAGCTCCGATTGTAAAAACTGCTCTATTTTTATAAAGAAAGTTGCTTATCACCGCCACCCTTACAGACAAGTTCATCGATAATTAAAGTAAGTTTTGCGACTCTATTTAAACGCTCAGTAGAAATCGGCATAGTACGATTTTCAGATACTATTCCATCGAAAAACTTTTCAAGAATGTTTTGATGGCCTTTATCAGGGAAGCGAGTTGTTTCATTAAAACTATGTGATAATCCATACCCTTGGAGCGTTACATAATCATCCATCACAATTGTTTTAGAGTCATAATAGACTTCCATACGCTCTTTACCAAGCCCTGCATGACCAAGAGCTGTATAAAATAATGAACAGACTGAACCATCCATAAAACTAATTTGTACAGAAAAATTATCTGTTGGAAAAAGATCAATACTTTTTGATTGTAACGATTCTACAGAAACTGAAACTGGTTTTGAGCCAACCAAAAAATAAAAAAGATCAAAAATATGACAAGCTTCACCAATAACACGACCAGCGCCTAATTCTGTTTGAGTCCAATGATCAGCAGAAATATAGCCTACATTCATACGATACTGAATAAATACCGGTGTTTTTCTTGAAACAAGCTCCCACTTTATTTTTTGCATAAACGGCGCAAATGATCGATTGTAATCAACACAAAAAGGAGTATTAGGATTTTGTATTAAAAATTTACTAAGCCGATCGTATTGTTCAAAGGTTGTTGCCATAGGCTTTTCAAGAAAAACCGCTTTTCCTTGAGAAAGCGCATCAAGTGCTTGATCACAATGAAATTTATGAGGTGATGCTATTACAAGCGCATCAACTAAATCTTGATCAAAAAGATCTCTTGAATCGGTTAGTGCAGTTGCTGCACCATACGTACGACGTATGTTTTCAGCATTGGTTACATCAGTATCAACAATTGCTGAAATCTTAACCCCTTTTACCTTTGAAACAATCGGCAATAATTTTACTTTTGAAAAACCGCCAACTCCTAAAAACCCAACTCGTAGAGGTTTTTTAAGTGCTGGGATAAAAGTAAATTGTTTTTCCGTAAGAGACTTTTTGATTGCAGGAACAAATGAAACATCATCTTTTGGTTGATACCGTAAAATAATGCCGAGTGCATGACGATTTTTTAAAAGCTCATAAGCTTTATCAACCTGGTCAATATGCAACTCTTGAGAAGCAAGAAGGTCAACGAATAATTTTTTTTGATGAATTAAATTAACAATCGTTTCCATATTTCTATTTTCAGTCCAACGAACATAATCATAAGGATAATCCTTACCCTCAAGCTCATATGATGAATCGTAACGGCCAGGGCCATAGGAACAAGAAATAAGAAAGTCGATCTCTTTTTTGTAAAAAGGATTACGCTGCAAATCAAGGCCAACATCTCCAACGACTACAACTTTCCCTTTGCGTCGTGTTATTTCCATTGCTTGTTGAACAATTTCGCTGCTTGATGTAGCTGCTGTAATCAAAGTACAATCAACCCCCCTATGCTCAGTCAAAAATGCAATATCTTTTTCAAAAGAACCGCTATTTGCAAGAAAAACCTGATCCGCTCCCATTTTTTTAGCAAGCTCAAGCCGTTCAGGAATCAAGTCAACTCCAATAACTTGGCATCCTGCATTTTTAGCAAGTTGAACAGAAATTTGTCCAAGAAGACCAAGCCCCAAAACACAAACTTTTTCACCAAGCTGAACTTCAGCACGACGAAGCCCTTGAAGAGCAATCGCACCAATTGTTGCAATACTTGCATGCTTAACAAGTAGTTCATTTTCAACAGCTACTACAAGATTTTCAGGAACACAAACAACATCAGCATGATTTGCCCATCCTGCTCCAGCGCAAGCAACATAATTACCCGCACGAAATTTAGTAACCTTTTTTCCAACAGCAATAACACGTCCTGAGCATGAATATCCAAGCGACTGGAGCGAGCCCTTCAGTTTACCACGAACAAGTGCATGCGTTCCTTCAATCCCATTATCCGCTATAGACTTAAGTACTGTCTTAATTTTTTGTGGAATATTGCTAAAAAAAGCACTTTGATTCGCATTTGCTATCGTTGCCGCTTCTGTACCAGAACTAATAAACGAATAATGAACAGAAATTAAAATAGCCCGTTCATCCATAACCGGTTGCGCTACTTCTTGAACAATTAATGAACCTTTTTCTAAAAAGACTTGTCTCATGGATTTCCTTCTTTTTCAAGCCGCTGGTGCCCAAATGGTAAAATATCTTGCATAGATTGCTTAATAAAATCATCATCACTACGCACGGCGGAAAAAAATTGTTCTTTCGTTGATGATTGTTTATGACTAACATGTAAAAGGCCGCAAAAATCAATAAATTTTTTATGTGCAATCAACTGTTTTTCAATAGTTTTAAATGGTGTATGAGCAACCAAACCAACAATCACATCAGCTTGCGATAATCCGTCAGCAAGCGATACTGCCCTATTAACAAAATCGACAGGTAAAAATTGTTTGGTCACGTTTGGCTCACATACGAGCAATTCAATTCCTGATTCTTTGAGTAAAGCTCGAGCAATAGAAAGCGCTGGGGATTCCCGAAGATCATCAACATCAGCCTTATAGGTCAATCCAAGGAGTAAAAGTTTACATTGCTTAACTCCACGAGTGTCTTTCCAGTGTGCAATTTTTGTTTTTATGGTAGCAACAACATCAAGAGGACGAGCATCATTTACAAGTCGAGCTGCTTTTAGCAGTTCTGTCTCTTGAGGAAATGTTTCAACCAAAAACCAAGGATCTACCGCTATGCAATGACCACCAACACCACACGTTGGTTTTAAGATATTTACACGAGGATGCTTATTTGCAAGATCAATTAATTCATAAGGATCAATCCCAGCTGTCTTAGCCATCGATGCAACTTGATGAGCAAATGCAATATTAACATCGCGGTAACTGTTTTCGACCAACTTTGCCATCTCAGCTGTTTCTGCCGTTGTAAGATACAAATCGCCACTCACAAAATAGTTGTAAAATTGCGCCACATGATGCGTTGAACCACGATCAATACCACCGATAATTCGATCATTGACTTTGAGCTCTTTAAAAATATTTCCTGGTAAAACTCGCTCAGGACAATGAGCAACAAAAAAATCATCCCCAACTTTCAACCCTGTTTTTGAAGCAAGAAAGTGAGCAAGAATTTTTGTCGTTCCAACAGGTACTGTTGATTCTAAAATAACAGTGTCCCCTTTTTTAAGAACACCTGAAATAGCAGTTGCTGCAGAAAAAACATAGGCAAGGTCAGCTTTTTTTTCTTCTTTAAAAGGAGTTGGAACTGCAATAATAAAAAAATCAGCTTCTTCATAAACCGTAGTGGCATAAAAATGTTTTGTATCTAAAACTTCTTTTAAATGCTCCACAATTTCAGGCTCTTTGATAATGGGACAACATCTATTAATACAGCTAATAGCTTCTTCATTAATATCAATACCAACAACCTGAAGTCCCGCTTTTGCAGCAACAATAGCCGTTGGAAGTCCTATATAACCAAGACCAACAACACATACTTTCTTCATACTCTCATCCTCTTTTCCATCAGCATAGTTTTTGAATAATCACACAGCATCGAATGTCCTTTTTTTAAAACTATCGATTTTAGTATTTCTACAATCCGCTGTCCCGCATGCCCATCGCCATATACTTGGTTTTTCCTTTTTTCTTCAGTCGGTGTATCAAAAAGATACTGCGTTAAATAGCTTTGAATCAACTCTTCATGAGTACCAACAAGACACGCAGCTCCTTCCCATACCCCCTCCATTCTTTCAGTTTTTTCACGTAACACAAGTACCGGAATTCCCAAACTTACCGCTTCTTCCTGAATCCCTCCTGAATCAGTCATGACACAATCTGAACTCTTTAATAAAAATAACAGCTCATGATACACAAGTGGGTCAAAAATTTTTATATTTTTTTGCTGATCAAAACCAACCTCTTTGAGTGCAACAGTTATTGCGGGATTAGGATGACGAGGATATAAAAATAAAACATTAGGATGTTTTTGAGCAAACGCTTTGACAGCGGACAAAATGCGAGTAACTCCACCAGAAAATGATTCTCTTCTGTGTACTGTCAATAAAACTTTTTTCATACCACGCACACAAGCATCGTTAAGAAGATCGGTAAGCATTGAAGAAACAACAAGATCCCCTTGATCAATTTTTTTAATAACATCATAAAGAGCATCAACTACTGTGTTTCCAACACAAAATACTGACTCTCGTGATTTTCCTTCACCAAGTAAAACTCCTGCTGCATGAGACGTAGGAGCAAAATGATACTGCGCTAAAACTCCTACCATTGCCCGATTAGCTTCTTCTGGATAGGGATGAAAAAGATCACCCGTACGCAGTCCAGCTTCTACATGCCCTACAGGAATCATTTCATAGTAAGCGGCAAGTGCAGCCGCCATAACAGTTGTTGTATCTCCTTGAACAAGCACAGTTGAAGGCTTATACGTTTGATAGATCGTTCTGATTTCTGTAAGAACAGCCGTTGTCACATACGTAAGTGTTTGATGCGGTTGCATAATCGAAAGTTTGATATCAGGAACAACGCCAAACATATCAAAAACTTCTTGTAAAAGATGATCGTGTTGACCGGTAGAACAGATGAGAGTAGCAATACCTGCGCGTTTGAGGGCAAAATAAACTGGCATCATTTTGATACCTTCAGGACGGGTTCCTACCACAAGCATAACTGGCAGCATAACGTAACTCCTTTAACTCTCATTGTTTCTGCCTTAAAAGCGCCAACATAGCATGAACAGGGGTTGTTAGCAAAAAACAAAAAAGGTTTTTACTCCTTACTCAAATATGAGTATGCTGATTTTTTTAAAGATATAATTATGCTGCACAAAAGGATCAGATGTATGGAAATGCTTTATGCTCCCTGGAGAGAAGAATACACAACAGATACTGCACATGGCCCAAAAGGCCAAGAAACTGCTGATGCAAGTCAATGTGTTTTTTGTACCCAATTTAAAGCACACAAAGACGATGACTACATGATTTTAGCCCGCTACACCCATTCTTATATTATGATGAATAAGTATCCCTATAACTCAGGGCATCTTCTTGTTTTACCGATTGCCCACAAAGCAAATCTTGATGAATTACCTACTGAAGCGCGCACTGAATTAATGGAACTTATTACACACAGCACCAGTATCTTAAAAAAAGAACTCAACGCACATGGTATGAATGTTGGACTTAATCTTGGCAAAGCAGCTGGCGCAGGGATGCCTTCTCATTTGCATTTTCATGTACTGCCACGCTGGAACGGGGATACCAATTTTTTACCCACTCTTGCAAACACTAAACAGATTTCAACCGACTTGGTAAAACTCTTTTTCCAACTCAAACCACATTTTCAGAACTTGATTTAATAATTTTTTGTATTTTCGATTTTATTTGTTTGCTCTATCACCAAGGAGATGGCATAAGCTTGCAAAACTTGAAGCAATCCTAATTTATTGCAATCATTAGCGCATTTTCTATTGCTACTAAAGCAAGTTATTTTACGTAATATTTCGTGGATTAACATTTGAAACGTTCCACTAAAAACCAGAAAGCTCTCTAAAAAAGACCTCTAATGGTGTGTTGAACCCTAAAAGCTTTCTGGGGCGAGAGTTAAGTGCGAGCTCAACCCCTTTAAG
>CANNMA010000037.1 GCA_947505805.1 bacterium | reverse complement strand
TTTATCATGGTACAGAGGTCTAAAAATTTGTTGGTCAAAAACTTTAGAAGCAAGCCTAGCATTTCTTCAATTAGCTTGCTCTATAAGGCTTTTGTCTAAGTGTTGAATTTTCGTATAAGCTCTAATGGTCGGGTTATTCCTATCGAACAGTATTACTCAACTCAAAGTATCTTGATCGATTCACTAGCAAGTCATACTCCTCGTCTTTCTTATGAACAACTTTCACCAACTATGAAACAACTTCTTTTTACATTACCTGAAGATTTAAGAAATCAACTTGTTGCTGATATTCCTGAACAAACGCAAGAACAACCAACAGCTTTTGATCAAGTTGATGATAATCCAATTCCTTTGGAACATCGTTGTCCTTCATCGGAACACGATAAAAGAAAAAGTTACTGTGGATGTACATCAACAACTGTTCATGACTAAATAGTTATAAAAAAATAAAACCCTCAATGGAGAATAAATCATGAAAAACAAACTACTCTTAATAACAGCTTTGCTGAGCGCAGGAACACTATTTTCAGCACAGCAGCACTCTCATGTCAGACCAACCTTTCAAACAGCTACTGTTTTGATTCCCATAGAATGTTCTGATGACCAAGTATATGTTGATGAACAAACGTTAGAAAAGTTCAATTTCTTTGCAGGGCTTACTGATTCATATGGCTGCAATCTTTCAGACTTACCATTACTGCCCTTTAAACATTTTTATTCTCCGGTATCTGTTCTAGTAGATGAACATGGAAACTCTCATTTTCATATGAATTGCACAACTGCTGTTATGAAACTACTTGTTGATTACATTGAAACTCCAAAAGAACTATTTGAAGACCACAGAAAAATACTGATGGCAAGACTTGAAAGTTTATCATATGAAGACCTTGCATCGCTTTTAAAAATCGTTGATCAGGTTAATCTTCAAGAGCCCTATCTTATCCACCTAGAACAACTTATAACTCCTCTTTTAAAAAATGCTGAAATTATACAAGAATTTTTAGATGATCGCTTTATTCAAACCATTATACATTGTTATGATAATCTCAATTGGAAAAATCCTTTTTCAAGTCGTTTTATCGCAGCTTCACTTGATAGAGTTATTTCAACAGAGACGTATCCAAGATTACATGATAGTGATTATGACTTATATGATCTTACTCCTGTTCATCCTGATGGAAAAATGCTTATTGCTGAATCACTTGGTTCCAATGGTCTAGTTATTGATAGTACAACAGGAAGAATTCTTTGTACTATTAATCATGGCGACCAAGTTACCTCTTGTATTTCTAGCCCTAATGGAAAACTGGTTGCTAGTGGGTCATATGATCAAACAGCTAAAGTTACTGATATTGCCACGGGAGAAACTCTTTGTACTATTAATCATACAGGCACTGTCAATGCCGTTGCTTTCAGTCCTGATGGAAAATTTCTTGCTACTGGATCATTTGATAATACAGCTAAAATTACTGATATTTCCACAGGACAAACTCTTTGTACTATTATTGATAATGGTTGGGTTAATAATGTTGCTTTTAGTCCTAATGAAAAAATACTTTTAATAGGTGGTCACCGTATTCCTATTGAAGAATATGATCCAATGCAAAGTACATTGATAAATGCACTGGAATGCCATACTCCTCGACTTTCTTTCAAAAAACTTTCTCCAGAAATGCAAGAAATTCTTTTCACATTGCCCGAAAATGTACAAACTCAACTTATTACTGCTATTCCTAAAAAAACAGTTCTTGCTTTTTTACAATCTAAAATGACTGCTGCTTTATCTACAATTCATTCTGGTTTTGCCAAACACTCAACAACTTCTGATTTATCTGATGATGGAAACCCGATTCCTTTGAAGCATCGTTGCCCATCAGGTGAACATGATACAAGACAAGGTTGCTGTGGATGCGGTTACGATGACGTTGATTAATAAAAAGTTATAAAAAAATAAAACGTTAGATGGAGAATAAATCATGAAAAATAAGATACTCTTAATAACAGCTTTGCTAAGCACTGGAGCAATCTATTGCGCTCAGCAATCTAGCAGCCAACCAATCTTTCAAACAGCTACTGTTTTGATTCCCATAGAATGTTCTGATGACCAAGTATATGTTGATGAACAAACGTTAGAAAAGTTCAATTTCTTTGCAGGGCTTACTGATTCATATGGCTGCAGCCTTTCAGATTTAGAATTAGAACGAACACGAACTGAAGATTATTCACTTGTTTGTTCTGTTAGAAATAATGAAATTGGAAATGCACAATTTCATATGGATTGCACCACGGCAGTTATGCAACTGCTTGTTGATTTTATAGAAATCCCTGAAGAATACCTTGAAGAGCAATCACAAGCATTACAACAAAGACTTTTAGCTTTGTCGCTCGCAGATCTTGCATCACTTGTAAAAATTGTTGATCAGTTATGGCTTCAAGAACCGTATCTTACACAACTTGAAACATTGCTTATTCCTATTTTTAGAAATCCATCATTTATACAAGGTTTTTTACACGATCAGTCCGTACAAGAGCTTGTCTATGCCTGCCAGCGACTTAATTGGAAACATCTTATTCCTTGTCCGCCAATTATCTTAAAAAATAAATACTGTTTCACAAACGATTGTCAAAAAATTGAACGTCATATCCCTACTAGGTATCAAGCGTTTGCTTATAGCCCTGATAAAACATTTTTTGCTGGTGGTATCGACTATATAGAAACGGTCAGAGTTATTAATACTAAAACAAAGCGGACTTTATGCATTGTTACTCATGACTCTCCTGTTAACTATGTTACTTTTAGCCCTGATGGAAAATTACTTGCTACTGGATCTAACGATCACACAGCAAAAATCACTAAAATTGAAACGGGACAAACTATCTGCACTGTTAATCATACAGGCTCTGTCAGAGCTATTGCATTTAGCCCTGATGGAAAATTTCTTGCTACTGGATCAGATGATAATACAGCTAACATTACCAACATTGAAACAAACGAATCTGTACTTATTCTGAGTCACAATGTTGACGTCACAGCTGTTACATTTAGTCCTGATGGAACACTTATCGCTACTCATACCATTACGGGGAATACTAAAATTACTAAAATTGAAACAAATCAAACGGTTCACTTTTTCAATGGACAAGACCCTTTCGGACCTCTTGCTTTTTATCCTAATGAAAAAATCTTTATGATAGGCAATCATTGTATTCCTTTTGAAATATATGACGCTACTCAAAGCTTCTTAATCCAATCACTTGAAAATCATACCCCACGTCTTTGTTACGAACAGCTTCCAGCAATAATACAAGAACTTCTTCTTACATTGCCCCAAGATTTACAAACTCAACTTGTTTGTAATATTCCTGAATAAAAATCAGTACCGTAATTTTTACCTACCGGCTTTAGAAGAAGTTGATGGAGATGGAATTTTATAAGTTTCTTGTACAAGAGTGATACTTTTTTTAAGAGCTTCTTGCATGCGTTCTTGCGCCGCCTGTTGATGAGCAAATTTGATAACAATAACTCCTTCAAAAATCTCTTGTAATGTTGCGTACACTTTTTTAGGAAACACAGCATTTTCTTTAAGAATTTCCAATAGCTCTGAATCAGTTTTATCAACAACGTGAACCGCATAGCGCTTTTGTAGGTATACTTTAATGAGTTCTGTTAATTTTAAATAAAACATTTGCCCATCATCATACGTATAAGAATTGAGTTTTTGTATGTCATGTATTGTTTTTTGCCAATACGCAACAGCCTTTTTCTTGCGATATTTTCTATATAAAAAAAAGACCACAGCAAGACAGCCTAAAACAACAACTGTGATCAAAGCACCCATAAACCAGCGACTCAACCACCATGGATTATAGGTAATATCGTAAATATCGATAAGTTCTAATGTTTGTTCTTGCATACAACTACTCCTTTTAAGAAAACATACGTTGACGACAGAAACGAACAAGCTCTCCCATAAACGGCTTTTGTGGCTGAAGCTCTATCAAAGACGCACCACATTTTTTCAAAAGATACTCTGTTTCATGAAACTGCTGCCGTAAAAGTTCATTAATCTGTTTTGAACCTGATCGAATAATTCCCTGAGCACCTGTTTCAGGATCAATAACGGGAATTAACCCTACTGAAGGGAACTGAATTTCAGTTCGATCCAAACAACGAATTGCTATTGTGTCATATTTTTTACATACCATCCGAAGCAGCTTTTCATACCCATGCGACCCAATAAAATCTGATATCACAAATACCATTGCATCTTTTCGATTCATTTGAATCAACCGCTGAAGCACTCCCTCAAACGAGGTTATACCAGAGGGCTTATACATAAAAAGTTCTTCCATAATCATATGAGTATGTTGTCTGCCTGACTTAGGGGGAATGACTTTATGAACTGCATCAGAAAACAAAATCAATCCTACTTGATCTTTTCCATAATTACCCACTAATGCAAGAACACTTGCTATCTGAGCAAAAATGTCATTTTTCAGTTCGTCTGAAGAACTAAAATAAGTTGATGCTGAAACATCAACCGCAACAATAATTGCTCGATTACGTTCTTCAATATATTCACGAACCAAAATTTTATCTTGTCGAGCGGTTCCCTTCCAGTCAATAAACCGAACATCATCCCCTTCTTGATAGTCACGAATTTGATCAAATTCAAGCCCAGACCCTTTTTTAGCAGAACTAAAATCTCCAATCAAAGTACCGCTTAAAAGTCGTCGTGTGTGAATCTCAATATTTCTGACTTTTTGTAAGACTTCTTTACTGAGCTTCATACTGCTCCTTTATAACAAATAAGGCTCTAAAACTTTTGGCAACACAATAGTCCCATCAGGTTGTTGATAATTTTCCATAAGCGCTACCATCAATCGTGGTAGTGCAAGTGATGATGCATTTAACGTATGGACTAATTCGGTCTTTTGACCGGCTTGCTTACGATAACGAATCTTTCCACGGCGCGCTTGGAAATCTGAACAGTTACTTGCAGAAGAAACTTCATAATATTTTTCTTGACCTGGTAACCAAATTTCAATGTCATACGTTTTTGCTGATGCAAATGAACAATCCTGTCCTGCAAGCAAACTAACGCGATAATGCAGACCTAACTGCTGTAAAATATCTTCAGCGCATGCAATCATACGATCCTGTTCTTTTGCTGAATCTTCTGGTTCACAAAACGTAACAAGTTCAACTTTTTCAAATTGATGAATGCGAATTAAACCACGCTCCATTTTTCCATAATTTCCAACTTCACGGCGAAAACAACTGGTCCACGCGGTCAATCGAGCAGGTAACTGTTCTGCAGTAAGAATTGTATCGCGATATTTATTAACCAAACTAACTTCAGCTGTCGGAATAGCATATAAACCATCAGCCGCTACCGTAAAAACTTCTTCCCTAAACTTTGGAAAGTTACTTGCAACTGTTAACGTCTGTTCATTACAAAGCGCTGGTGGAAGTGTAATTTCAAAGCCATGTTTTTTATTATTTTTAAGCATAAAAAAAGCAAGGGCATACACCACTCTTGCACCCGCTTGGTCGTACCACACAAAATGAGACCGAGCCACATTAGCACCCATTTCAAAACTGAACCACTTATTCTGCGCTGCAAGTTCTTGATGATGCTTGATGGGAAAAGAAAATGTTGGTTTTGTACCAAATTCTCTGACAACCACATTTTCCTCTTTGTTACCAACAGGTACATCATCAAAAGGAATATTTGGACACGTAAGCGCAAGTTGCATGAATTCTTGATGTGCCAACTCTTGAGCAGCTTCTTGAACTTCAAGCTCTTTACCAATTTTTAATGACTCTTGACGAATCGATTCAGTAAAACCAGATTTTGCTTGCTGAGCTAACTCATTTTTTTGAGAACGTAACTGTTCAACAAGAGCGGTCAGCTCTTTCACCTTAGTATCAAGAGACAGAAGATGTTGAATAGAAAAACTAGGATCTTTTTTTAATAACGCAGAAACTGCTTGAGGATCTTGACGTAAACGGCTTATATCGATCATACCTTATACTCGCTTAATGATGGATGCGCTGTAACCAAATCCCCCTGCGCTTTTTGAGCTTTGGCGGACTGCGCTACGCTTGAAAAATGTAGGATCAACGTACCTCAAAAAAGAGCTTTTGTAAAAATGTTAAAAGGCCACCGAAGCAGCCTTTTAATTGCATGTGAAATACTCAACTCGAGACCATAAGCCTCGTGTAAAAGTACTCTATGAAGATCTAATTAATTCACGAAGGTGTTTGCCTGGCTTAAACCGAGGAACACTTACTTCTGGAAGATTGATACGTTCTTTAGTCGCTGGATTTATGCCTTTTCTGGCAGGACGACGTGATACCCAGTACGTACCGAATCCTGTAATGGAAACTTTGTCTCCTTTTCTCAAAGTACGCTCGATAATACGAATTAACGAATCGAGCACTCGAGTTACATCTTTCTTACTGAAAGCTGTCTCTTCACTGAGAGAATTGATCAATTCACTTCTGTTCATTGATCCTCCTATTGGTTTGGTTGTTAAAACACTGCTTCTTCACTACTACACGCTTTTTTCTTTATTTATTTTAAAAAAATAAAATTGTAATTCAGACTATTTTTTTTTGCATCTTTGTCAAACAGAAACTAAAAGATTACATTTTACAGTACTATAAAAATAGATTATTTATTTTTTAATTTTAAAAATCAATAGAAGGGAACTCTGCACATGTTTATCGATACACACTGTCATATCAATACCATGATCAAAAAAGAATTTGATGTTCCCCTACCATATAATTTTGAATCACTTGCAAAAACAGTACTTCATCAAGCAGCTGCACAACGGGTAACTCAAATCATTAATGTTGGCACAAGCCTTATTGAGAGCATCAATTGCGTAATTCTTGCAAAAACATTTCCTAATGTATGGGCAACAATTGGAACTCATCCTAACGATCTTTCTGATTCATGGAAAAACGACATCATTGCCTATAAAAAAATGTTACAAACAACAGATAAAGATACCATCGTTGGCATAGGTGAAATTGGTCTTGATTACCACTACCCTGAATTTAATAAACAACGTCAATACGATGCATTTCGCTCACAGATAGAACTTGCACTTGAATTCGATCTTGCAATTGTTATTCATACTCGTGATGCACATGATGAAACATTACGCGTACTAGAAGAATATAAACAAAATAGTATTCGTGGGATCATTCACTGTTTTTCTGAAACTGCTGACTTTGCAAAAACTGCACAAGAGCTTGGTTTTCTTTTAGGAATTGGCGGACCACTTACCTATCCAAAGAATCAATTTCTACGAGATATTTTCACATCAGTTCCGTTAACAAGTATAGTCCTTGAAACCGATGCTCCCTTTTTACCCCCACAATATATGAGAGGCAAACCAAACAGCCCCTCACAAATTGCTTTTATTGCACAGTACTTAGCAGATCTTAGAAAAATCTCTGTTGATGAAGTTGCACAGGTAACCACCGACAACGCACACAAGCTTTTTAGAATAGAGAAAGTTGTTGAATGACAGATTAATGAATTCTATCTTCAGGGTCATTGTGATAATTTACCATGTTCAAAATAAATATCCCCACCACAGCAGCATAAATAAAATATTGTAAGGTAAGGGTAATGCACTGAGTAAGAACCATGCTCTTGAGCAAAATAAGCCCCCAAACTCCTGCAATAAATACCGCATAAAGAACTGCGAGGGTACTGTAAAAACGAACCTTATTTACATGCAACGTAGAATGCTGAAAGAGATATGTTCTAATCGATACGATCAAGGTATGCATAGCAAAAAGACAAACAAGTGATGGAATAATAATTTTTGTAATGGTATCAGCAAATTGTGCTTCTAAAGCGTAAAGAACACCTAAACTTACTACCAAACTCCCAATAATAATTCCAACCCATCGAATAATAGAGCTCCAAACCATTGAAGAAGCAAAACACCACACTGCTACAAAATAACTCATACATGCAAGGAGCGCCCAAGCACAAAATGCTGCACCTACCTGCATTAACATTTCTTTTAACATACGACTCCTTTAGAATTTTTTAGAGAAAGATAGATCAAAAGTACACCGGCCTTATCAACTATTCAAGAATCTCCCGTGCAATCGATTCGATCCTTTCCGATTTCATCAAAATTCCTTATACTGAACCAATCTTTTCAGTCACAAAGGAGTTTTTGATGTTAAATGCTTTTGCTTATGGATTTATTGGGTACCTAATCGCTCTCGGTATACTTGGAGCTGTTTTTTACAGAAAATCTACTACCTCGTCAGACTTTATGCTCGCAGGCCGATCCCTTGGGTACTGGACAACTGCAATAGCTGCTCATGCAAGCGATATGAGTATTTGGATGTTTATGGGGCTTCCTGCTGCAGTCTATCTGACAGGACTCAAAAGCATTCTTATTCCGCTAGGGCTTATGGCAGGAATGTATCTGACCTGGCTTTTTATCGCCGCTCCTTTACGTATCGCTACTGAAAAACTTCAAAGCGATACCCTTTCTACCTATTTTCAAAAACGATTTCATGATTCAAGCGGTTCTCTCCGGTTAATAAGTGCTTTTTTGTCTCTCTGGTTTTTTACCTTTTACATTGCATCAGGACTTGTTGGAATGGGATATTTATTTAAGTCAGTATTTGAAATTGATTATCACACAGGTATTCTGATAGGCCTTTTGATAACCATTGGATACACCTTACTGGGTGGATTTGCTGCAATTGCACAAAGTCATTTTTTTCAAGGGATCTTTGTCGTCATTATGATGATACTAGTACCTGCTCTCGCTTTTGCGCAATTACCAATTGGAACAGTTATGCACAGTTTTACTGCTCATGCTAACTCATTTATTCCGCATAGTTTTTTATCTTTGTGTATACCAATTATTGGTGCTCTAAGCTGGGGAATGGGATATTTTGGACAACCTCATATTTTAGTAAATTTTATGGGCATCAAAGATCCAAAAAGTATGCCTAAAGCAATGCGCGTTGGAATGCTCTGGCAATTATTCACCTTCAGCTCATCTGTACTTGCTGGACTTATTGGCATCGTCTTTTTTACAACACCACTAGAAAACGCACAACTTGTTTTCATCAAAATGGCCACAAGCGTTTTTCCTGCTTTTATTGCAGGATGCATACTATGCTCAATTGTCGCTGCAGGGCTTACCACTATTGCTACACAAATGCTCGTTGCATCATCTACTATCGCGCATGATGTCTACGTTAACTACATCAACAAAAATGCCTCTGACAGAACAATTATTCGAGTATCACAAGTCGCACTTATTATTATTCCCCTTTTTAGTTACCTGGTAGCATTTACCGGATTTAGCACCGTATTTGATTTAGTGGAATATGCATGGATGGGACTTGGAGCAAGCTTTGGTCCTGCCATTATTGCAGCACTCTACGTTCCGCAAGCATCAACTAAAGGTGTTATTCGTGGCATGCTAGCAGGAGGTTTAACCGCTCTTATCTGGCCCCTTATTACAGGAATCATTCCAGCTCTTATTCCAGCCTTTCTAATAAACAGTATTTTTATTCTCAAAACCGACCCTCAATAAGCTCAAACTCAAAACCTTACTCCTGATAGAGTTTACAAAATAAACTATTCTATTATCATGATTAGGTGCTTATTTTGAAAATATAAAAATGATAGGACCTCCATGACCAAAAAATTTATTTCCCGCTTTTTGCTATTTACCTTATGCGCAGCAATGGTTCCAACAACCTCAAAAGCGTCTTGGGGCGATAATGTTTTTGTTGGGTTAATTTGTGGAACGATTTTCACTGGCCTTGCAACTATGGGACCAAAACTTGTAAAACAACATGCTGCAATCAAACAAGAAATTACTGACGCAAATGCAAAAATTACTGCAGAAAAAAATCGTATTAATTCAGAATTAGCTACAGCAAATCAACAGATACAAGCTCAATTGCAACTTCTTGCTAGCAAACAACGTGAGCTTGCACAAAGAGAGCAAACAGTACAAAAAAGAGAATTTTTGTCTTCTACCCCTCGCAGCGCAGCAAAAGCATCTGATATTTTAAATATGCTCGCTTCTGTTGCAACAGCACAAAATCCTTATGATACCAATCAAGCATCTCAAGCATTAAAAAGAGGTGTTGAGCTTGCGTACAAAGAAGCTTTTGAGCAGAACAATGTAACTGAAATGGTTTTACTTCAAGAAATTACAGACACAATAAATTCTGACGAAGCTGCTCTTCAAGAACTTTTAACTGATTATCAAAGAAGAGCTTATCAACAATAAGAGCTTATTATTTTAGAGCTTATACGAAAATCCAATACTTAAATAAAAGCCTTCTTTAGCACAAGACGTAGGTATGCACTATGTTTGTACCCTTGCCGGCTATAGTCTTGCGCCCACGAAGACTGTAGAAGTTCATTAAGTCGAGGACGAACTGGAAGATAATTTTTTACATCATGTTTGTATAAGAGCTTATCCGAAAATAAAATTTTAAAGAGTAAGTTACTATGGTTGTAAAAGAGACATTTTGATTAATGAGAATAGCTTAATTTTTTTATGTCGTCCCCAATGATACGACAGCGTGGTAGAGCGTTTTACGCTCTAATAGCGGGAGT
>CANNMA010000036.1 GCA_947505805.1 bacterium | reverse complement strand
AGTAGCTCAAGAGAAAAAAATAGTCCTAGAACAAATAGCTTTTCAAACAAAGGGACATTAAGTATGCCTAAACTGCTCTACTTTGCCACTCACATTATTTAACTAAGCATCTTTATTTTTTTCTATCCATTTCATGAGAACTCTTATCGATATCTTTTTTTTGAATATGATTTTCTTTTTCTTCGTGGGCTATTGGCTGAATCGCATTAAATGCTGCTAATTTTTCAAGTTGAACAGCTTCTGTATCCAAGTTTTGATCTAATGAATCAGCATATCCACCTCGAAACAAAAAGGGCGGATTAAAAATGTCCTCCTTCAAAAGATACGCTACCGTTTCTTCATCCTGAGCGCCATATACAGTTAAGGACAAAAGACACATTGTTCCAGCTACTAATTGCTTTAGATAGTTCATACGTACTTCCCTTTTTTAATTATAACACAGCACAATTTTCTTTATCAGGTATATGTTCTTCTGATTGGTCTCGTTCAAATTGCTCAATAGATTTTGTTTTTTCATTCTCGCTTTTTCGCAATTCAGCTGATTGTATTAATTTTTGCATTTTTAAAAAGACTTCTTGCATCTCTTTATCATGATCAACAAAAACATCTTCAGAAACTCTAGGCAAGCTTTCTCTGTTTTCTACACTTGTAAAGCAAGGTATGTCAAAACTCAATAATCCAATTACAAAAAATATGTTTTTTATATTCATAGCACTCCATTAACACATTAATAATTCTAGTAAAACTTAAGTGTAGCAACTTTTTTACGAATTTCACCAGTAAAAAAGCCGGACATATGCCGGCTTTTTTTTAATGTATTTTGAAAGCGTTTACCACTCTAGAGAACCTGCTGTTCTGTACTCAGTCACACGTGATTCAAAAAAGTTTTTCTCTTTACTTAAATCGGTTGCTTGAGACATCCAAGGAAATGGATTTTCTTTGTTATACACTTTTGGTAAATCGATACGTTCAAGACGACGATCCGCAATATATTGAACATAGTGAACAAACTGTTGCGTATTAATGCCAAGAAGACCACGAGGACATGCATCAACTGCATACGCCCCTTCAAGAATTACCGCTTTCTTAATGAGCTCAGTAATTTCATCTTGGAACTCTTTAGTCCAAATAGCTGGATTTTCTGCTTTTATCGTATTAATCAAATCACAACCAAAAGCTAAATGGATGCTTTCATCGCGCATGATGTACTCAAATTGCTCTCCAATACCAATCATTTTGTTTTGACGCTTTAAAGCAAGCATCATCGCAAAACCGGCATAAAAGAAAATACCTTCCATAATCACATAATATCCAATGAGGTCATGTAAAAACTTTCTCAGCGTTACAAGATCTGTAACTTCAAAAAATGGATCAAATATCGACTTTGTTAAATTAATAACAAATTCATCTTTTTCTGAAATCGACGGAATCGTTAAATACATGTTATAAAGTTCATCAGGATTAATTCCTAATGAATCACAGCAGTAGATAAACGTATCAGTATGAACTGCTTCTTCATATGCTTGACGCAAAAGATACTGGCGGCACTCAGGATTAGTAACATGACGATACACTGCAAGAACTAAATTATTTGCAGTCAAAGATTCTGCCGTAGCAAAAAAACCCATATTCCACATAATTAAACGTCGTTCATCTTCAGATAAAAACTTTGGATCCTTCCACTGTTCAACATCTTTTTGCATAGAAACTTCTTCTGGAGTCCAGTTATTAGCAACACCATCTTTATAATGATTTCTTGCCCACATATAACGCATTGGTAGTATCTTATTTGGGTCAGTCTTTGAATTAGAGACGACCCCTGCTGTATTAAGAGGAGTATTCATAATAAACCCTTCCTTTTATTAATTATTGACATGATTCACAATCAGGATTTTCTATACTGCATGCTTGAACTACTTCTTCATCTATCTGCTGTGTTGGATCATAGGTAGCAGCTTGAGCTTTTGGTGACTGATCAGTTCCATACTCACGTTTTTGTGTAAAGCCAAACTTTTTTGCATCTAATGTTGATTTTTCAATTTGAGTAGCTCCAAGAGTTCTTGCGTAATAGGTACATTTTAAACCAAGTTCCCAAGCTCTTTTATACACTATATCAAGCACTTTACCTGACACTGTTTTTAAGAAAATGTTATGTGATTGACTTTGGTCAATCCACTTTCCACGAGCAGCTGTAAGTTCCAAAAGCCATAATGCATCAATTTCAAATGCTTCTTTGTATTTATCACGAATTGCAGCTGGAATCGATTCTATTTTTTGAATGCTACCATCATGATATTTAATCATATCAAGCATATCTGATGACCAAAGACCTATCTTTTTTAAGTCTTCAACAAGATAACGATTAATAACAGTAAATTCACCGCCCATATTTGCTTTGACATACAAGTTTTTGTAAATCGGCTCAATACAAGGAAAGCAACCTGAAATATTTGAAATGGTTGCAGTAGGAGCAACAGCCATCGTATTTGAGTTACGCATCCCATATTTTTTAACATGTTCACGAACAGGTGACCAATCTAAAACACCTTTACGAGACATAGGAATACGAACTCCTCGTTCTTGTTCCAAAAGATCTATCGTATCAACAGGAAATAAATTACGATCCCATTTTGAACCTTTAAAGGTTGAATAAGCACCACGCTCTTTTGCAAGTTCTGATGAACCAAGAATCGCATGGTATCCCACAAATTCACCCATCTGATCAGCAAAATCTAATGCTTCTTGTGATGCAAAACTGATATCCAATTTAAATAAAGCATCTTGAAAACCCATAATACCAAGTCCAATAGGACGATGACGTTTATTGGATGTTTCACCCTCTTTAACTGGATAAAAATTTACATCAATCACATTATCAAGCATGCGCATTGCGGTACGAATTGTTTTTTCAAGTGCTACATAATCAACTTTACCATCAACGACATGTTGCCCAAGATTAACAGAACCTAAATTACATACCGCTGTCTCTTCTTTTGAAGTATTGAGTGTAATTTCAGTACATAAGTTAGAACTATGAATAACCCCTACATGATCCTGTGGTGAACGAATATTACATGCATCTTTAAAAGTAAGCCATGGATGACCTGTTTCAAACAAGCGAGTTAGCATTTTACGCCATAACTCAACTGCTGGCATTACCTTACATGTTTTTATTTTTCCTTCAGAAGCAAGTTTTTCATATTCTACATAACGGATTTCAAATGCTTTACCATACAATTCATGTAAATCAGGAACATCATCCGGAGAAAAAAGAGTCCACTCTTTTTCATCAATTACACGTTTCATAAAAAGGTCAGGGATCCAATTGGCAGTATTCATATCATGAGTACGACGACGTTCATCACCGGTATTTCTACGTAAATCTAAGAAATCTTCAATATCAAAATGCCAGGTTTCTAAATACGCAACAGTTGCTCCACGACGACGACCGCTACGATTAATAGCCGCATTAACATCATTGGCAACTTTCAAAAAGGGTACAACCCCTTGACTGCCTGAACGAATAGATTTAATAAAAGCACCAGTTGCACGAAGAGGCGTCCAATCATTAGCAATACCACCTGACCAACGGGCCATCTGAGCATTATCCCCTAGACACTTAAAAATATGGTGCAAGTCATCTTGAATAGTAGTCAAAAAGCATGAACTTAATTGAGGGCGAGTATTACCTGAATGAAGTAGCGTTGGAGTTCCTGGTAAGTATAATAATTTTGACATGACTTCATAAAACTCAACCGCATAATGATTTTTATTTGATTCAAGAAGGCACAGTCCCATAGCTATACGCATCCAAAACATCTGTGGCATTTCAACATGACGTTCTTCTATTTTTCCAAAATAACGTTCATATAAATTAAAAAGGCCCAAATATTCAATGGCATCATCACGTTCTATAGCCAATTTTTCTGCCAAAAATTCAAGATCAAATTCAAGCATACGACGATCCAAAAGATCAAGCTCTACCATTTCTTTTATGCCTTCAACAAAGGCTTTTTTATAATGATATGCATAGGTTTCTTCAGTTACTGAAGTCTGAAACACTTCTTTTGCTAATTTTTGACGAAGAAGACGAGCTGAAACCAAACTATATGCTGGATCATTTTCGATAAATGCGACCGCTGCCAAAATAAGTGCATCTTCAACATGTCCTGTAGTCACATTATCATACACATTCTTAATAACTTCTTTCATAAGAACCGACAAAGAAACAGCACTACCAAGTCCATGACAGGCGCGCTGCAAACTTCCATAGAGTTTTTCTCTGTCAAAAGGAACTTTTTGTCCATTTCGCTTATTAACAGTAAACGATTCTTCACTTGTTGAATAATATGCGTGTGACTCATCAGTTTGAATGTCACAGTGAACATGCAAGGAAAATTCTTCTCGTTTTTGCATACTTAGTTCCTTTCTTTTCAATCTACAAACTAATATTTTTAATCTTAAAACAGATTGTTACCATACATTTTTTTATTTTTTTATATAAAAAATTTTTTTAATTTTTTTTCAATGAGTATTAATTACAACTTATAAGATGGAAGACAACTGTACCTGTTTCTCCTTTTAGAATCAAATAAAATTCTTACTTTTTTTTAAAACATATATTCTTCAATTTTGAACAATAAACCTTCATGTATTGTTACAATTAGAAAACAGACAGTTCTATGCGAACCCATCATCACTTCCACTTTTTTTAAGAAATTTTTTGATAGATTTTTTTCTTTATTAGTCATTTGAAAAAGTCAGGGCCCATAAAAATTTACAAGTACGGAGTCCAAAAGTAGGATACAAAAAGTGTGATTATTTAGTAATGCAATGTCATAAGAAAGGAAATTGCTATGCAACACAAAAAACAAACTACCCCTTGGGGATTTCTCTTAATTACAGGAGGGCTTCTTACTGCATCAGGAATATATTTTTATAAAACTAAAAGCCCCTCTTTAATGGAAAACATGCAAATGCCCCCCTTAGAAGAAACAACAACTCCAGAAACGGTCGTTGAAGTTATAGAAACATTGGAAACGGTAACCAAACCAAGCTCAGCTCCTACCGTCCTTGAAATTTCAACACCAGAAGAACTTCAAAAAATTGTAAACACTGATAGACCTGCTGTTATCAAATTTCATGCCCATTGGTGTGGAGCTTGCAATCACTTAGGAACCTACTATCAAGAAGTCGCTGACACCGTTGGACCTGATGTCGATTTTTATAGCATTAATGTTGATACTCAAGATCTTAATAAAAAGGCTGAAGAACTTGGCATCCCCAAAGAAAAAATTATGTACCTTCCAACTGTTGTGCTTTTACATCCAGGAAAAGTTCATGAACAAATGACCGGCGCTCCTCAAAAAGAAGCTTTGATTGAAAAGATAAACAGTACTTTTAAAAAATAATTTCATCTTACACAGTTATGAGTTTTCTTTCTTTAGTACAAGATGTACGTATGCCCTCTTTGGGCGCATGTACATCTTGTACTAAAAATATGATTTTTCTTGTAACGCCTGGGTACCCGACGCTCAGTCGATCTATCCAGCGTGCTTTGCACTCTGATACGATCTTCTATCGCTGGGCATGACGGAGAGAGTTTTATTCTTCAATTAACGAGTTTTTACAGGGATAACGAAGAAAGTTTTGTCTTGAAATTAATAAAATTTTATAACGGATTTTTTTATAGAAAAAGTACCGTATTAGGATCTCTTGTTTGAGGTCCCAAGCCCGTAGGAGCTGGACCGAGTTTGATCCGTCGAAAGCAATCAAACAGCATGTTTGTACCCTTGTTTCCAAAGAGGTTGGGTAAGCAACCTCTTTGGTGCTGCCCGCAGAGGGCACACGTACATCTTGCGCTAAAAAATGAAAAAACAGTTATATTTGTGAGCATCTACAAGAACAACGATAGGAAAGTTAATCTTTGTAGTAGTTACTTCTTTTTCCCAAACAAATCTTTCTTTTTAATGATCATGTATACCTGCGCTGAATGAGGAAAATGACTCGATTTTTCACGAAATTGCAAGACACTGTCACATTCGCCCACATACAGATCAAGCTTGCAGACATTGTTTTTAAAGGCACCACCTGTATCAACAAGCACACCAACTCGCATTTCTTTTTCAAGCGTTTGTGAATTTTTTCCAATAAAAACAAAAACTTTCCCAAATCCTAAAGCTTCAATATCCCCTGCAAATGATACATCTGCTATCGGTTCAACTTTTACAGGATACTTTCCCGATTTTTTTCGGGGCTTTGCTTTTTGCATAAAAAAGTAACGGTCTTTACCTTCTTTTCCATTATGTCCTGTTACCTGAACCTTATATGAATCACCCTGTTCAAATTCTAAAACACATCCGCCTTGCATAACACATTCCCTGTATCCCGATTCAGTTACCCAGGCAAGTACTTTTGTTTTTTGATCATCTACCAAAGCTCCTTCAAGAATTTCTGGTAATGAATACAAAAATCGTAAAAATTCATTTTTATTAGAACTAATATAGGCAGGCACATGTTTTTTTTCATCAGTAGGAACTTCATAAAGCGGATAATCATATTTTTTAGTTTTATGATCTGATGCATGAATTTTTAATGTTCTATAGTTGGTAATCCTGACCGCATCTGGTGGTCGTAACCATCCACGAGGGAACGGTCCTTCTTTTATAAAACAAGCATGATCAGTATGCCATCGATAAAAATCAAAATACTGCGTATAAAACCAAGTACCTTTTAACCATTCAGGATGTTTTTTACCCATGCACGCAATAAATTCAACCGTTGCTTGGACGTCTTCCATGGTAATAGCAGTATCGTTAAAAAGTGTTCCAACATTTACTGATATATAGTTGCTTACATGAACACTTTTTAAAAACTCAGTCGTATGCTCAGCAATATCAATGAGCTTAGCCGGATCAACAATAACCTTTTTATCGAATGAAAAAGGATTTTGAGCATCACATTTAGTAAAAAATTTTGAATGAGCATCACACACACACCCTAAACAAAATAACAATACAACTATTCCAACGCGTCTTACAATTTTTTTTAAATCACTATGCTTCATGATATACCCTTTCACTACGCCTTACAGACAGCTTTTAGATCTATCAAAAAGAATCACGTATTTAATAGAGTATATATACTACTTCGACTTATAAGCTTTAATTTTACCAATAAAAATACCCGCATCTCTGCGGGTATTTTTATTGGTAAAATTAATAACCGTTCTTACAGCCCAACAAGCAGTAAAGAAATGATAGCCATCAATTTAACTAAAATATTAAGTGCAGGACCGGATGTATCTTTAAAAGGATCGCCAACCGTGTCGCCAACAACTGCAGCCATATGAGCTGGAGAACCTTTTCCACCAAGATTGCCCGCTTCTATATATTTTTTAGCATTATCCCAAGCACCACCACCATTGGCCATCATTAACGCAAGCATGATACCGGTTAACGTTGAACCAACTAAAAGCCCACCAAGTGCATAGATACCAAGAGTATAAAACACAAGAACAGGAAGAAGAATGGTAACAACACCAGGAAGAATCATTTCATGGAGCGCTGCATAGGTACTAATTGCAATGCAACGTTCATAATCAGGGTCAGCGGTTCCTTCCATCAAACCAGGAATTTCTTTAAATTGACGTCTAACTTCTTGAACCATCTTCCATGCAGTGTTACCTACAGAGCGCATGGTTAAAGCAGAAATCATGAATGGCATTGCACCACCAATAATCATTCCCAAAAGAACAATCGGGTCAAATGCGTTGAGAGTAGTAATACCTGCACCTTGACTATACGCAGCAAACAAGGCAAGTGCGGTTAACAGTGCTGAACCAATAGCAAACCCTTTACCCATAGCAGCAGTTGTATTACCAAGTGTGTCGAGTTTATCGGTAATAACGCGCACATCTTTTCCAAGACCAGCCATTTCTGCAATACCGCCAGCATTATCTGCAATAGGACCATAAGCATCAACAGTCATGGTAATACCAACTGTTGCAAGCATAGAAACTGCAGCAAGCGCAACGCTATACAAACTATTACCACCGTACGTATACGCAGCAAGAACGCTAAATCCTAAAAGAACAACAGGAAGTCCAACTGATTCCATACCAACAGAAAGACCGTAGATAATGTTTGTTGCAGCGCCTGATTGTGAACTTTCTGCAATACGTCTGACAGGAGTACCGCCCGTGTAATATTCAGTAACAAGACCTATAAGAATTCCTGAAGCACAGCCAATAACGCATGCATAAAAGAGTTCAATGGGTAATCCAATTGCATGTAAATACCAATAGGTCAACCCTAGTAAAATAACTACCGCAACATAGGTCGCATTACGAAGCATTGCAGCAGGACTGAACTTAAAAATTAAATTTGAAAGAAGTCCAAAAAGTGAACTTACCAAACCAAAACCAGAAAGTACCAATGGTAACAGTGCATAGGCAAAGTTATCCTTGTAAAGCGTACTGCCCAAAATAACGGTTGAAACCATAGCACTCACGTATGATTCATAAATATCAGCACCCATACCAGCAGTATCACCCACACAGTCACCAACGTTATCTGCAATAACTGCAGGATTACGAGGATCATCTTCTGGAATACCTGCTTCAATTTTACCTACAAGATCGGCACCAACGTCTGCTGATTTAGTGTAAATACCGCCACCAATACGAGCGAAAAACGCAACAACGCTTGCTCCAAGGCCAAAACAAGTCAAAATAGTAATCAGATTAGATGAAGCTCCAAACTGAAACATAACAACAACCATCCCAAAAAGTCCGAGTGTTGCTACAGAAAATCCCATAACCCCACCACCAAAAAATGCGGTCAAAAATGCTGCTTGTTCACCAGACTGCTGAGCAGCGATAGTTGTTCTGACATTTGCTTGTGTTGCTGCGCGCATTCCAACAAGCCCTGCTGTCAATGAAAGACAAGCACTACAGATAAATACTACTGCTGGAATAATTCCAAATGCATACGTTAATGCAACTGCTATAAGAGCAACTACGCATGCAATAACTTTGTACTCTTCCCTTAAAAACGTCATTGCCCCTGATGCTATAGCATCGGCAATTTTTTTAGCTTTTACGTTTGCAATAACACCTGCTTGAATCTTAGAAAAAAGCATTGCAACCGTTACTGCCCCTACGCCAACCACGGCACACAAAGCAGAATAGACTGAAACCATGAAGAAACTCCCTTTGGTAAAAAAATGGATTAATTAAGACTAGTTAGCGTATAAGGGCTGGAATTTTTGTAAAGAATTAAGAGGCTACCAATCACTATTTAAGCTTATTTTTATGAGTTTTTTTCTTTAGAACAAGACGTAGGTGTGCCCTCTGCGGGCGGCACCAAAGAGGTTGCTCATCCAACCCCTTTGGAAACAAAGGTGCAAACATGCTGTTTGACTGCTTTCACGGATCAAACTCGGTCCAGCTCCTTCTTGCCTTAAGACCTCAAACAAGAGATCCTAATACGGTACCTTTTCTATAAAAAAATCTATAATTTGAAGAAAAATTTAATATCCAAAATGTCATTACCAGCTGTAAGAGATCGCGGCACAGTACGAAGTGCTGTGACAGATCGATTAAGCGTGTGTAATCCAAACGTAACAAGACAAAGTCCTCATTTTAATTATAAAATTTTAGGTAGTATCTATGATGGAAACATTGATCGAGAAATGTTTTTCTGAATAGTTATAGAGAGTTCAAAAAATTAAATGTAGAGGGATTTTGTCTTGTTACGCTTGGGTTACACACGCTCGTTCCCTCTACTAGAGCGCTTTGCACTCTACCACGCTGTCACTTCACTGGTAATGACATTGTGAGAGATTACATTTTTCCTAAAATTAACGAATTTTTACACGCATGGTAGAGAAAAATTTGTCCTCGAGTTAATGAACTTCTATTTTCGGATAAGCTCTAGCCCAAAAATAATCACCCTTTCTCTTTTAGCGCTTTCTGATATCATTACTAGATGCTTACTTTCAACTTTTAAGGATATTTAATCATGAAAAAAACAGTACTTTTTAACATCACTTTTGCTTTTTCTCTTTTTACTTTCAGCGCTCTCCATTGCGCTGCGCAAGACGAACATGCATCACATTGGAAATCTAGCCATGTCTGTATCAGATGCTCTGACCATTCAAAAGTACGCGTTGTATCAGATGCAAGTTCCCGAAACAGTTCAGGTTCACTTTTTAAAAACTTTTTTGAAACTTCAAAAGATTCTCATTTTAAAAAATATACTGTTCAATTAGCTCCAATTGGTATTACAACTGCAGGCTTAGCCCTTGCACATAAAACAAATGTTCTTGTGCCAACTGCTACTCTACTTATGCATGCTGGGAAAATAGGTATGCAAGCTATTGGAAATCAACTCAGGGAACCTGCCACATTTGCAGCTGAATGCCTACTGGATATGAATAGATATCAAACGGGAATTTTAGTCGCTGGAAACCTTGGGCTTTATGCATTCTATAGCCACAGAGAAAACCGTGGATCGGCAACTCCAAAAAAAGAAGACGCCACCCCTAGCAATCAAGAAGCAGCCAAATCTCCCACTACATGAAGAAGAAGATGCTTCAGCAAAAATTAGTTTTTCAGCACATTATCCGATTTATGCACATACATTTTCAGATGAAACTTATAATTATGCGTTATATTACTCTCTAGATGAACGACAAGCTGTTCTTTTAATGGAACATAAAAAACAGAAAACAATTGAAACGTTTAAAGATAAAA
>CANNMA010000035.1 GCA_947505805.1 bacterium | reverse complement strand
CCCCATCTGTAAAATTTTGAATGTAATTTTCAGTATCCTGTTTGATCATCATCTGATAATAAGGCTGTTGAAATGGATTTGTTGGCATGTTAATCGAATAGAGCACCTGACCCTGGCTTGACTGAAGCTGACTCACTCCAGTCACAACTAAAACCATAATTGCTTGCATTATTAAATAATTTTTTTTCATATTCAGTTTCCTTTTTTTAAAGGCTATAATCCTAAACTTAAACCTATAAATTTCCTCCATTTCCAGTTGTAGTTCCAGTTCCAGTTCCAGTTGTAGTTCCAGTTCCAGTTCCAGTTCCAGTTGTAGTTCCAGTTCCAGTTGTAGTTCCAGTTCCAGTTGTAGTTCCAGTTCCAGTTCCAGTTCCAGTTGTAGTTGTAGTTCCAGTTGTAGTTCCAGTTCCAGTTCCAGTTTTTATCGGTTTACTAACAGGAGGAATAAGTGGATACGAAGCAATTGGATAATACGTTTGATAAGAAGGGACAGCACCACTTGGTTTTGGTGTATTTTGAGGAATATAAGTAGGAAATGCTCCTGAACCACTAATCGTTGTCGTTGGTGATTTTATAATTTGAGGCAAATAAGCAAGAGCGTTTGCCGTAACTCCAGTATTTTCAACAAATGCTCGCATTACCATCAATGCCCGCAAGAAGACCCAATCAACAGGACTTGTTGCTGATAGCCAATCTTTTTGAGCTGGTTCTGGACGAGGCTCATTGATAGGCCATACACCTCGTAAAGGTGGGGTACCAGATGGGATAGGATAAGGAGTATCAAGAGGAAACAAAAACATGTCTTTTTCAGAAACATAACCAAATGCAACATTACCAATAACCCCTTCTGAAATTTCTGGATTTGCATAACCTTTAATCGTATTATTAGTTTTCATAGAACTATACAAAGAATTTGCACCACTACTATACAAATGCCCATTGTAAAGTGCTTGTAAAAAAAGATATGCAAACGAATAATTTTGAATAATTTGAGATTGAGATTGAAAATCACTTGTATATTGAGTTAATGCATACAAAGAAGCTGGCCCTGTCCACACATCTCTTTGAGTAAATGCTACTCCAGCAGTTTGATAGGTGGTTAAAGATGAAGATGTACTTGTAGTATTACTATTAGAGTTACTATTTATTTGACCAGTTGCTCCTTGCTGTCCAACAGAAGTTCCTGCTCCTGCTGAATATGCATCAGCTACAGGATTTTGAGCAAATGTTAAAGGAAAATCGTATGAATTTAATTTAACAAGCCCAACAAGGATTGGAGTAGTCGTTGCGCCGATGTTAGTTTGTGTAGACTGTATCTGAACAACAACAGCCCAAGGCTGTAAGTCAGAAAAAAATGCTTGATACACAGGATCGTTATAATTAATACCGCTATCAATAAACGAACTATTACTAAGATCAACACAAGGAAGACCGCCCTGAACTTGAGTATTGAAAGATGTAACTGAACCTGAAGATGTAGCTGCAGTAACATCTGTACCAAATGTTATACTTGTAGGGTATGCTACTTGCACAGCCAGATCTTGCTTTGGACCACTAATTACAGGAGTAACAGAACCAACAGCAACTGTTATCCAAGGCCAAGGTGCAACAGTACCGTCTGCCTGAAGAGCTCCAGTACTACCTTTACCTTGTGTATTAATTTGAAATGTTACTTGCCTATATGTCAAATTTGTACTATTAGAAACAGGTGCACAGTTCCAATTATCAGCAGGTTCTTGAATAGCATACGATAACACTCTACCTCTTCTGCCGCCCGAACTTGCCGAACCTGACTGAGTTGAAACAGGAAAAAAAGTAACCATTCCACCTGAGTTACCAACAAAAGATGCCTGCGAACTATCCAAAGGAATCTGCAATGCGGTCAGCCCTGGATTTACAATTCTACAATCATTAAGCGATAAACCAAACTCATTTAACTCTGGAATAAGAGTTTGTGAAGAAGCTGTATTACCTGAAAATACAAGCTGCTGCACATCAAGTGAATCTGCGTTATAATAAGGATTAATAACAACAACTCCTGCAAATGTTTCTAAAGCCCCTAGCGTATAGCCAGAATTCATATTCATAAACTGTAGTTGGTTACTTAGACCTTGCATCTGCACATTAAGTACTCCAGGAGTCAGTATATTTCTTAAATAATAAGCCCATGAAAATAAAAGTTGTGCTTGTACACTAAAATTAGCAACTATAGCCTGCTCTGATTGAGGTACACGTGGAATCATATAACTACTAGATTTTATTCCTAATTTTCCAAACATGTTTGAAAAATTCATATTTAAAAATCCTGAAGGAGTATTTGATTGTTCACTATTAGCCTGAGACTGCTGCACAAATGCAGATGACGCCATTGCAAGTCGAGCTGAAAAATATTCAATCAATGCTGCTGCATAATAAGGGATTGATGCTGGGGCAGATGTAACTGTTGATGACCCTGATACGTTCGTTTGAGCAGCCGAATAAGATGGTGGATTTGTAATAGCATTAGCAATGTTTCCAGCATTTATTTGCCATTGAGCTTGTCCACTAAGTAAAAAATCATAGCTACTTTTTTTTGCATCTAAATCACTATCCAAAATTATCGTTGCGGTAGAAGCAATTGCAGTAGATGTAGCCTGAGACAAAGGCTGAGCTCGAGTTGAAGAATTATATCCAATCATCCTAACGCGACGCCTTCTAGAAGAAACACCTGCAGAATGAGTACCTACTTTAAATGCTATTGGTGATGTGCTAGAACTTTTACTTTGACATTGAGTATAACCTGAAGTAATCCATGATTGTGTTGGACCTACAACAGGACTCATACTCGCAACTATAGGTGATACCATCTGTGTATTTGGCTGAGCAATAGATAATTGAGGTGAGCCTGTATACCCCCACTCCCATAATGGTGGTGGCAACAAAGAAGAAGTAACAACAGGCAATTCAGGTCCGCCAGTAGTTACAGGATCGCCCCATCCATTATAAAAAGACATTGCAGATATTGTAGGATTTGTCCATGACAATGACGGTAATCCTACATATTTTTGTCCATAAAGATTTCCAAAATTTTCAGCAGACCCCAGGCAAGCTTGAGCATACAGTACACAAATAATAACTAGATTTTTTTTCATTTTTCTCCCTCTTTGTAAATCAATTTAAAAAACAATCTCATCAAAAAAATCAAATTATGCAACCAACTGATTTTAAAAATGCTCATTTGCTTGTGACACGTTCTGATTCAATTAATCGCTTTTGATAGCATGGAACAAGCTCCGATGTTATCCGTTCTTTTAAGGTTTTTGCAACAGTATCTTTATCTTCTTTTAGAAGAGATTTTATTTTTGAAAGTTCCTCTACTGCAAAATCATGTATCAGTTCAGGAAGATCATTAAAAAATGCTTCTCTCATATCTTTTAAATAAGGAGTTCTTAAAAAAGAGTAATTTATGGTGTCATTTTTATACATTTGCAATGAGTCATCGCCTGTAAAATTAACGCATACTTGTTCATCTTCAACTTCACCCCTTCTAAAGCCCATTTCACAATCGATCATGCATAACGTAAAAAGCCCTTCTGGATCTTGCTGTAAAATAAAATTTGCACCTCGCAAGTCATCAGAATTTTTATCAACTTTATGAATAAGAGAATCCCAAAAAACTGCTTCTCCATTACTTCCTAAAAATTGATCTATCTGTTCTATCAGTTCAACAGCATTCGTAATTCTTTTTTTAGAAAGTAGACCAGCGTGCCATTCATATATTGTTTTTTTACGAACATCAGCAGGAGAAAGATTATTAAAAGAACTTTTTTTAAATCGATCAGCCTGTTTTAAAGCAGCTCGTTTTTCAACATCTGCAAGCAAACCTCGTTCCAATTCATAGACCGTATCCATAAATACAAATCGTTTTTTTATTAAATTAACAGGGACAACTGATTCAATATGCTCTTGAACAATCAGCCAGTCTTCTTCTTTAAGATCCTCTAAAGGTAATTTATTTGGCTTATCACCAAGATAATAAAGATATGTTTTTGGAACTTTAATATGAGTAAAACCTTTTTTAACCAAATGTTTTTCAAGCGCTTGCGCAACTAAAAAACGACTTACTTGTAACGGATATACCTGCTCATCAGTGCCCAGTGCCTGTAAAACATACGGAATACCCTTATGGTCTACGGGAATAATAAAATTACGAGACGACCATGAATAAAGACCATATTTTTGCATAATAACAACAGCTTCTTTATCAAACTTCTGCTTAGCAGCATCACCGATATCAACAGCAGGTTTTTTTTCATGCGAATCAGTACTCAAACAAGTACACAGTCCTGCGGGCGGACGAGGCTGCCAAAGATGAATTTTTGGATCAAATGTTTTACGATAATAGTTATTTGGAGATACACGATATTTAGAAGGATAGACAGGTTTTTTAGAACGCAGTAATTGCTTAAAATCAGACTTATCAGCAAAAAATTCATCTAACTGTTTTTGTACATCAACAGGTAATTTTCCACTTTTTTGAGCTTCAATCCATGTTGTTTTTTTTACATAACTCAACGTAAAAAAATTGCTACAAAACAGTATCAAGAAAAGACTTTTTTTCACTCTTTGTTCCTTCTTTTTTTTTATACTTACTGAATTAATCTTACTCGCATAAGTTTGAACATTTTTATTATTTTTAGCTAGAGGGGTTAAAACCCCTCTTATGCCTGCGATTAAACACCTCTATAGGATCTTTTTTATCCCACATAACTTTCTGAATTAATTACCATGTTTTGTTCTTCAGCTTTAATAGCAGCACTTATTGCTTGCTGATTGCTTTCTAAATAGTTTTTATAAGCATCGCTTCCATTATCAGGAGGTGCTGTCGGTAAAAAGTTCCATGTATACACTTCTTGAAGCATTGAATAAATCTGAGACGTAAAATCACTTAAAGCAGCAACATGTGCGCGATCAGTAAGACCCGCAAATTGAACAAGCCCAATCTTTCCATCATAGTAAGGCTTTAAAATAGTTGTCATACAATAATCGATAAACCCAATTAAGGTATTAGAACAAGCAAGTTGTTTGATATCAGGAATACCTAATTTTTGAATTGAAATATCAGGATACGCCAGTGCCGATATTTCTGTTTCTACATCTTCAGTTTGATTTGCTCCAACAGTACCTGCTTGATATTCCGCACCTTTTTTAATCTTTTTTGCTGCAAGCATTTGTAGCCCAGGCATATAATAACCAACAGCACATTTTATTGCCTTACCGCCAACTACATCCTGATCAGTTGAACTAGTAGCAGGAGTAGGAAAATCTTTTACCGCATCGGCAAATGTTTTCATAAGTGATGAAGCATAAATCATGCTATCGAGTACTAATTGTTTCATAAGATTATACTGTTGTTGAACTTGCAAAGAACTTGTTTGTGTTAATGCCCCTCCTGATAAAGCTGAAAAACCTTGTGCTGCAGCTGCTGCTCCACCATTTTGGCCTTGCTCTATAATTTGTTCAAATTGAGGCGAAGTTCCCAGTGCAATAGCATCATCTCCAGAACTAGCTTGAGTAATGGTGGCAGTAAAAGCATTTCTACCAAAAAGAGATAACCGTTGCCCTACTGCACGCATCATATAGAGCGCATTCATTCCAAATGCATATTGTGTAGATGGATCAGAAGAAATTGGATTAGTAGTACCGGTCTGAAAGATAGTATAAGCCTTTGTATACTGTTTAATTGCTTGCATAAGATACGCAGCAGAATCATAATAAGGCGCCCACGTAATTTCAAAAGGAGACTGAGGACTTTGTATCGGATTAGCTGCTGGAAGAGGACATGTTCCTAGTTGCTGGGTAAAATTTAACGGAGCTGTTGGAATATTTGTTGGTCCACTATTTGGATAAGGAACCTGATTACCATCAGCATCTGTGATTGTCCCTACAGATGGAACCGATTTTGTAAAATAAAATTCTGTTTCACTTGCATCTTTATAACAGTCACCAAGTGTTTTATACAGTTCAGTTTGCTCCTGAGCATTTTGAGTAACTCCTATACCCATATACGTTAATCCTTCAATTTCTTTCAAAACATTTTGATAGGTAGACGAAAAAGGACTACCAAGCAAAAACCTTCTGGAATCATCTCTATTCATCTTATAATGTTCTAAATAAATAGAGTTTAACAGATCTGACTGCAGCCAATACACTCCATAATTAGTTTGAGCATCTGAAATACTCCCTGATATTGAAAAAACCCATTGATAGGCCGATTGCAACAGTTGATACACTGTTGAGTAAGGAGGAGCAAAAAGATAATTCTTGAGTTCTTTAAGTGAAAGTTGTGGTGGCGCCATTTTCATACAATTTTTCACAATATCCATATAATCAGTAATCTTTGAAAGATATGATCCAATAATATATTTATAAGCAGCACCTTTTAATGATCCTGTAGGATCTGATATCTGATAAAAAACAGATTGACCTACTTGAATTGTTGCTGGAGTAATTGAAAAAAACTGTGAATACTGCCTGTAATAAAATAATGCTGTTTCTGTTTCTAAATCAAATCGAGGCAGAGCCTGCAAGGGACCGTTATGAGTCATAAGAATAATATGCTCAGTTCCATCACTCATTTTTTTCTTTTCTAAACTATATTCAGCAAATAATCTTGCATTATCACCGATAAGAACCCCCCCTGTAACAAGACCCAAAACCTGCTTTTTATAGCGATCAACTTCTTGATCAACCGTATTAAACTGACTGGTATACCCACCGTCAACTATTACTTTTCTATACAAAGGAGTAACTACCGCTTTAACAAGTTCTGTATCTGAAAAAGTTGTTTTAATCGTGTTATTTTTTCCTAAAAGAGTTTGTGCTGCTTGCAAAATGGACTGATACGACGGTGCCGTTGGTGGTAAAACAACAGATACTCCTGATTTTTGTGCTGCAATAACAGCAGGATGTTGCGCAATAACAACTGGTGCTTGAGTATTTTCAATATCCTTTTCTTGTGTAGCAAGGACCGTAAGATCATTTTCAAAATATCGAATCAAATAATCAGGTTCAACCGCAGGAATTAAAGGAACAGTTGTTGGACCATCTGATGCTGTCTGGGTATCTGTGGTACTAGGCTTTTTTTCAGGAACCGTAAATGTAAATCCAGAACTTCTATGAGTAGGATCTCTATCAATCACATCTGTAGGTTGATCAGTATAAGAAAAACTAAATCCGGTGCTTCTTTTGTGTGGCTCAACATCTGTTGTCACTGGATTGTTTTTTCGTTGATCAAGAAAAAAAGTAGGTGAAAAAGTTACTTTTTTTAAATACGTTTGTAGTAAATATTGTGTTGAGTTAGCTGGAATAACAGAAGAAAAATAAGCAAATGCAGTTGCATTGGTAATTGCTTGCTGAACCATAACAACCTGTTCTTGATGATCTGATTCTGAAAAATACTGTGCTGCTTGAGCAAAATTTTGAGTAATCGTTTGATAGGTTTCTTGAATAGACGTTTGGTATTTTCTACTTTTAAAATCTTCTGTTAACTGATTCAGTAACTGAGTTGCCTGGTCATAATAAAACTGAGCAAGATTATACTGTGGGTCAACAAGTTGAGGGAAAACAAGAGAAGGCACAAGAGGACAACTATAGGTAATAAGAGGCTGCCAGCCAGTAGTAATTGAGCCAGGAACCTGACTCATTGCAGGACCTGATGAAGCCTTACTCAATGAAAATGATAAAAAATCTGGTAAAGATTTTGCAGTAAGATCAAAAAATTGTTTTTCACGCATTTGTCTGACAAGCAAATAACTCATCTGATCTTGCAATTGAACAAAATTTTGCAATCTGGCAATCGCTTTTTGATCAATTGCACCAGTAAGAGATTGAATGCTGTTTGAAAAGTCTGTTAAAAAACTATTCATGTTTTGACTTACATTTTGCAAAGCTCCTGATCCAACATTCCATCCTGATTTTTGAGCAAGTACTAACCGATATGATGCAAATGCTGCTGATAAAGAAGAAAAAGACATTCCTGATTGAGCAAGATACCAGGCAGCCTGCTTTTTTAATGCAAGTTCATATAAAGACTCTGGACTTTCAGAAAGCTGTACTGATGTATACGTTTTTAAAAGAACTGCTGCAACCTGAAAACATGCAATTGCTGATTCATAATCAAGAGCAGTTTGTGCTTTTGAAAGTAATTTTTTACCTTCATCAAGTAAAAGCTCAATCGGATTTTTTGACTGATACGTAGCTTTTATAATCTTAGTAATTTTCTGAGTAATAAAAGCTCCATCAAATACACCTTGAAGCGCTGGATCATTCAAAGCAGCTTGAGCATACACCAAAGAAATAAGAGCAGTACTTACAAACGATGCGGTATAATCTGCGTAAGAACTAATTTCAGAAAGACAAGGATCAACGTTCATTAAGGTCCAATAGAGATAAAGGAGTAAACTAAAATCTGCAAACCCTGAAACTGACTGATTAGCAAAAAGACCCTGAAATGGTAATGGAAATACTTGATTCTGCTGTCCATTTTGTGCTGCCAATGTAGTATCAACAGTCTGCAAAAGTTCATACACTTTCATATACTGTAACCGCCCTTCAACAACACCCTGCACAGTAAAACTACCGATATTTGCATTGGCTGCTTTACCTTCAGCATCTTCTAATGCCCCTGTTGATTGTTGAGAGCTCAATTTCAAACTTGTATTTTTTGAAAGAGGATCATTATAAAAAATCCCATGCAACCCTTCAGCAAGATTTTTTAAAACTTTAATCGATTGAGCCAAATAAGGTTTAATTGTTTTTCCACCTTCGCTGGTATCTGTTTGATACATATTAAGCATGGTTAAAAACGAAGGTAACGCATTTTCAGCAAGCCATCCTATTCCACGAAAAGTTGGTGGTGATGCTGGTGGATTAGCACCTGGATCATAATAAAAAAGTTGAATCAATCCATTTGGATAAGAAGTATGCCAAGTAACCGCTTCCTGAAACGTTGTAGGGTCAGAAGGAGCAGTGCTCATCTGATTAATAACAGTAGGAATCATCAGTTGATAATACTCCGTATATGATTGAAGAAGAATTTGATAATAGGCCAATGTTGTTGCATCAGATTTACGAAGCATAGTGGTACTTAACTGAAATAATCCGGCACGTTTAAACATAACTGCAGCAGCTTGATAGGCATTAATTGCATCTGGAAAATCACTTTTTGCAACATATCCAGTTGCTTTTACCCAGTACTGCAAACCTGCCTGTAAAAATGAACCTATTTGATTATAAGCACTACTACGAGCAACATCATACTGCTGTGCAAATGCTTGAGCTGCATTTTTATACATTTGTTGTGTTTGATTTAAAATCCCCTGAACCTGAGGGGAAAAAGTATCTGTTGCTGAACTTGCTGTAATAACATTTTGACTTGCCAAAGCTGCTGGGGTGTTGCAAAGAGATTCTATGTTATTTTTTCCGATAAGTGCTGCATACAAATAAAATGATCCTGATAGTCGAGCAAATTCTTGAAAAGCAAGCTGAGGATTTTTATAGATACCAACAGAAGGAAGCGGATCTTCCTGGCTAAAAAGCGCTAACCCACTCTGACCAAGCCTATAATAATTTTGCAAGCACGCTAAAATAGTCACCAATTCAGAATTTAATGTCCCATTAACAGAACATAGATTGTAACCTAATAATGTTGTTTGCATGCCCGACAATGCACCATTTAGAGAGCAACGCACATTCAAAGCCTGAAAGAGTTGAATACAAAATTTAACAATAACTTCAGCTTTTTTAAGATCATATAACTTTTTAATCGCAAGATAATTATTGGTAAGCGTTGTACCATCTACACCTGGAATTCCCGCCACAGAAGGAAATCCATTCTTAGAAGATCCACTCATTCTGTCTGAAAATGTTTTTTCTACCGTAACCATCAATGCATCCAGCTGAGGTAATTCTGTGTTTAAAAAGTAAAATGATCCAGGAGAGCCAAAAGTATCAACATCAAACATTGCTAAACGCATTGCAATATAACTTAGAAGCTGATTTGAAAGTTGGTTATACAAATTTAAGGGGGTTGAATTAGGGAAAAACGCTCTTGCAGCATCACCCTGTGCCTCATCGGTTTTTCCTTCAGTAGTTAATTGTTTAATACGCCTAGCATAAAGCTCCCAGACATACTCAATCAAAAAAACATAAGGACAAACAGACTTCGTATCAAAATAATCTTTAAGAAAAAAATCAACTTGAGTAGTACTTGCCATTAACTTATAAAATGCATCAAAAATAGCAGTATCATCTTTTGAAACACCAATTCGAGTAAAACCAGAAGCAGGAGGAGCTACAATTGACTGCGAAGGTTCTGAAGTTGTAGATGCGCTTGAATACACAAAAGTAAATCCGCTACTTCGATGTGCCTGTTGTTGTTGTTGATATTTTTCAAGAACCTGATTAACCGCAATTGATAACGGAAATGTCAGTTCTTCAATTCCGACCAAATCTTGAAAAAACCTCGTATCTTTTCTACCTTCTGCAACCGTATCTGGCTTATCCCAAACAAACGTAAATGATCGAGAAGTTTTTGCCGGTATAACTTTGGGAATCGGCTTATTCCACACCCAACTAAAACTGGATTGTCTTGATTGTTGTTGTTGCTGCTGAGGTTGTGTTTGTACTGGAGTAGTCCATGCAAAACCAGCTGCACTTGCTGTTTGAACCACAAAAATACTACACAAAAAAGTTGTTACTATGCCTTTTAAAAACCAATGAATTGATCTTGTTAATTCATTGGTTGAAGGAATGTGAATAACCATACTGCTGCCTTTCTTTTAACTATCAAAATGATACGTTTGTCTTACTATAGTAAGCAAAAAGGCACAATAAAATTACAAAATATTATTTTGATTTTTTCTCTGTAACGCCTGGGTACCCAACGTTCAGTCGATCTATCCAGCGTGCTTTGCACTCTGATACGATCTTCTATCACTGGGCATTGTGTAGGTTCGTTAACTCGAGGACAAATTTTAGTTATTTTTTTTCCTTTAATAACGCTCCATTTTGGATTTTTTCATTAGCTAATTGAGATTTTGGTGTTTTATTATTTATTCCTT
>CANNMA010000034.1 GCA_947505805.1 bacterium | reverse complement strand
AGACATTAAGCAGAAAGAAGATATCGTTGAAGAAGTTGGCAGAACTATTGGGTATCTTGCAATTCCTGAAGAGTTACCAGTTTTTGCCAAAAAGCCTTCTGCCGATAATTGGGTTGATCGTCTTTTGCGGATTAAAAACTTTTTGGCATTTTCGGCTCATCTTCGGGAAGTAAGTAATTATGCTTTTTTAGATGATGAATTTTTAAAAAAGATTCATTGGCATGTTTCATACCCTGTGCAGTTAGCGTGTCCGATTTCAGATCAGCGCACTACCCTTGTTGATTCACCGATTATTCCGTTATTACAAAACGTTTTTGAAGTAAGTGCTAAAGTTGAAACGGGTGGATTTTTTGAATGGGCTCGTGCATGGTCAAGGCTTAAACAGCATCCTTATACAGTTACAGAACGCAAAACACTCGCAGGTATTTTTTATAAGCGCAAAGGTACGATAGATTTTTATGAAATGAAGAATCTTATTATTGATCTGTTTAAAACTATAGGAATGAACGTTGACGTTGTTCCTTGTTTTGAAAGACCTCGTTGGGCAGATAAATATCAGTCGGCCGATCTTGTCGTTGATGGACATGTTGTTGGGGTTATGGGGAAAATAAGCGCCATACTTATCAATAAACTGGAAGTGCAGGACGCTTTTGCTTTTGATATTCAGGGAGATTTTTTACTTGACCATGGGCTCAAAAAAACAGTTTTTAAACCACTTTCAAAGTATCAAGGTAGTTTTCTTGATATGAGTATGATGGTTCCTTTGACCTATTCAGTGAAAATGATTGAGGATCTTATTAAGCAGGTAAGCCCGTATATTGTTGCAGTACGTCTTCAAGACGTTTTTCAAAAAGCTGAATGGACGGATAAAAAATCGATGACATTCAGGTATTTTTTAGAAGATCCTAAAGAAACGGTTTCAAAAGAGCTTTTAGAGAATGTTCAGGCTGCAGTTTCTAAAGCTATTCATACTATTGGAGCAACTATAAGATGATACATAAAATGTGCAATTCTAATCATCGTAATCTATGGATTTTATTGATACTTGATTTTTTTACGAAGTATTGGGCGGTTGCTACTTTAACACATTCTGTCTCTTTGACTTCGTTTTTGTCATTTGAATTAGTGTATAATCGAGGAATTTCCTGGTCGCTTTTTGCTTATCAGGATCAGTACTTTTTTAACGGCCTTACCATTTTCATTGGTTGTTTTTTATATGGCTTTTCTTGGTACGCACATAAACGTAAACAAGAAGGGTTTTGTACTTTAGGTGAAAAACTTGCGATTGTTGGCGGTACAGGAAATTTTATAGATAGGCTGTACTATGGGGGAGTTGTCGATTTTATTCATCTGTCTTATGGAGGCTGGTCATTTCCAATTTTTAATATAGCGGATGTATGTATTATTGTTGGTGTATTGATAATGGTTTGGCAAACCTATTTTGCTAAGTAATGGTGCTTGGTAATGTTTTTAATGACTTTGTGTAAGCAGTATCTTTTAGCTATAAAAAATCTTGTGATACCGTTTTTTTGTACGTATTGTCGCGTTATGATTGATCAAAATTATCCACTTTGCGAAAAATGTATTGGTCGCATGCGGCCAGTTGCTTCTGTTTCACTGCGTATTTCTAAGAAAAAAGTAATGCCTGTGTTTGCAGTCAGTACTTATGAGGCGCCTTTACGTTCTTTGGTGCAGTCAAAAAAATATGGAAATCGTTTAGCAAGTCGGCAGTTAGGTGTGATTATATGGGAGCAAACTGCATTATCGCATATGCTTTTTGATATTATTGTTCCTATTCCTTTGCATTGGACTCGATATGCACAGCGAGGATTTAATCAGGCTGAAGAGATTGCATTTGAGATTAGTAAAAAAAGTGGCAAGCCGATTATACCTCTTTTAGAACGTTCAAAAAAAACTATTTTTCAAGTAGGTCTTTCTCGTCAAGAACGATCTGAGAATGTGAAAGATGTTTTTATACTCAGCAAGAAAGCATTTTTATACGCGGGTCAACGCATAGTGTTTGTTGACGATGTAATGACAACTGGCGCAACGTTATATGCAGCTTCTCGAGCTGTCGGTGTTTTAAAGCCTACACAGGTTATGGCTGCAGTTGCTTGTCGTGTTATTAATTCTTAATCATCAGTTTTTTTTAGTTCCGTATACAAAAAATCTAGTACTGGAGCGGGTGGCACTTCTGAGTTATACATAATTTTTGTTAAGCTGAAAATGCGTTGAATGACGGCACGAGGATTTTTTTGAGGATCTAACGTTAGGTATTTTTTTATAAAGATTTTAAAAAACCAGGTAGCTAATTGCTCAAAATCTTTAGGTTCTTTTTTGTATAATAAAAACAGGCAATAACTAAAAAAAGGGTTAAAATTTATTTCAACAGGGCTATAGTGTGCTAACTCTTCTAAGAGTGGTTCAAATGCATGATATCTTTCTTCAGTAATTATTCTTTGTAAAGTGCCTAGAAGTGGTATTGGTTCTTCTATCTCATTTTTTTTTATTAAACTAATAATACGATCATCTGTACAATTAGAATTAAAAAATCGGGCATATAAAAGTTCTTTTTGATCTTCGCAGTAAGAGAGTTCTTTTTCAGATGGAGCGTTACTCAGCAACTCTTGTGTTGTTTCAGTGATAAAAAAATGTGCAGTTTTATATGAAACAGATTGAGGTAGATGGGTAAATGGAAGATTTCCATGAGCATCTTCTATCAGTAAACAAGTTGAAGGGTCTTCAACTTGTTTAATAAGAGCAAAAAGGGCAGTAACGGTAGCAAATGGTGGTTTTTGCGACGCTAGGAGTGCGCAAAAAGGTTTACCATCATAGAAAGCTTTGGTTAAAGCTGGAGTTTTTGAGATTATCTGAATTGTTGCTTGCCAATTATTGCAATAAAGTGCTTCAACCCAAAAAGGTACTTTTTTGACTTCATTACTTCCTTTTTTTTCAACATGAAAGAATGCACTTTCAAAATCTAATTCTAATGATTCACTGGAAAGAGGCTCTCCTTTTCTAATAGTCCGCAGTGCACGTGCTCTTCTGGGAGAAAGAAGCAAAGACCCCATATCATCAGTGGTAGGTAGATCTGTGTCATACATGGGATTGTTAAAACTGATGAGAGTAGATGGACCTGTTTGAGGTAGTGATACATACATCGGGTTGTCATGGTATGGTATTGAAAGAAATGATTCTTCACCATCGGAAGAATAAAAATAGAACGGTTGTAAGAGGGTCAAAAAGAGAATAAAAATAGATTTTTTTTTGAAGTGACCTTGATTGTTTTGTTTTATCAGCATGATATAAATCCTTTCTTTGGCTAATTTATTTTTAGAATAAATGAGTTGAGAAAGGATTTATATGGTAAGTGTAGGAATCATTGATTTTGAGGCTTAATCAAAAGATAAAATAGTTACTATTTGTAGGTATCGAATGTGGTTACAAGGCCATATCCTTCTTGGCACCACTTTTTGGTCGATTCAAATTCTTTTTTATAGTCAGAATCGATTTCAGTAAGTTTTTGTATTGTTCCATCATCATTTTTGACTAAAGGATCTACGCCACGACATTTTGGTTTAAAATTGTATGTGCCGTCTCCATAAGGAACAATGGTAAAATGAGAATAAATATCAGAACATTTTGCTAAAATTTCTATAATCGTAGGGCTATTGCTTTTCAAAAGGAGATCAAGAATATCTTGATCGGTTCCAAAAAGAAAATCTTCTTTAGTAAAAAGATTGTTTTTAAAAGCTTCTCTAAGAGCTATAGAAAAACATTGATAGAATGCATGATTATAAGGAGCGCCCCATAAATGTTTAGTAAAATATAAAGAAAGTAATGCAAATTGTTTTGCTGGATTTTTATCAGTAAAAATCCATGTCTTATTTTCAAAAATAAGACTTTCTACGATTGTTCGAGCATCTGCTTCAGTTATGAGGTTAAAAATAACTCCTGTATGAATAATATATTGAATTCGATCTGCACAAAGAGATGGTGATGGTTGTTCAAGTGCGGTGTACTCAGAAAGATCTGGCTCAAGTTGTTCTAATGTAAGTCCATACCTTGAAATAATAGGGGTAATTTCCATTTTTTCTAAAAACCAAAGATGAATGGAGTCTTGATAAGATCCATTTTTGTCTATCTCATTATGATTAAAAAGAATATCAGCAAGATGTGAAAATGCTGTATGTGAAGCATCATGTGCTAGTGCTGCAGCTTGTTCTGGTATCGATGCTCCAGCTTTTTTAGTAAGTGCCCATACTCCTATACTGTGATCATATCTTAAAAATGAAGGAACAAGATCTTTTCCATTATTTTTAAAATATCGAGTAGGCCCTGATTGATCGATTTTTTTTAATCGTTGCATAACATGTGAAGTAAGGAGTTCTTCTAAAAGAGGGTGTTCCATTTCTTCAGTGCCCCATACTGTCTGGATAAGCTGTTTTGTAAGAATGTCTTGGATATTTAAGATTGAAAATACAAGTAATAGTATCCGTATAGTGTGCATAAGGTCTCCTAATAATTATTATAGAAAAAATCATTATAGACGATACTGTGTTATTTTTGAAATAAATGAAATAGTAAGGGATATGATTGAGGTATCTCTGAACGCTTTTTGCAACTTTTCTAATCTGTGCTACTTTAGAATTCGTTGTTAAACAAAGTGTTATAGTCCTTATTAATTAAAGGAAAAGGAGTACACAATATGAGTACACAGGTATTTCAGGCAAAACGTTTTTGCGGAGTGGCAGTAGCAGCCTTGATGGTATTATCAGGATGTGAATTTGGAAAAAGTAAAAAATCGAGCAATGCAACCTCTTTGGCAAATGCTGCTGATGGTTCTACTGTTTTATGTACTATAGGTGGTAAGCCAGTTATTACAGCTGCACAATTTGAACAATATTTTAATCAATTTGTAGCTCAAAATCCTCGCATACAAAGTATGATTCAGTTTTTCCCTAACGCAAAACAAGAAATTTTTAAAACAATGGCTAACGAAGAAATCGTTGCATATTGGGCGGATGAAAATAATATTTCAGAAGATGCTGAATATCAACATGAGCTAGAGCAAGCGATTAAGATGGTAAAACGCGGACTTGCTGCAAAGAATTTCCAAGATAAACATGTTGGAAAAGTTGCAGTTTCAGATTCTGAAGTTAAAGAATATTATGAAGCACATAAAAATCCTGATCTTATTGTTTCGCCAGGTGGGATAAAAGCTCTTGGAGTTGAATTTGCAACTAAAGCATCAGCACAGGCATTTTTAGATAAAGCAAAAGCAAATCCAAGTAAATTTAACTCAGTAGCAGAAGCTGATAAACAAAAGGTTCGTGAATTTGCTCCTATTAATAGTTTCAGCTTTGATGTTGATAAGAATGTAAAAGATAAAGTTTCTGAACTTAAAACATTCCCATCAGTTGTTCTTGTTCAAGGAGCTGATAATAAATTTTGGGTTGTTGCAGCAGTAAGCAAAGAAGAAGCAAAACATCGCTCTCTTGATGAAGTTCGTGATGGTATAAAATCTGTTATTGAACGTGATAAGCTTGCAAAAATTTGGACTGATAAACTTGATGATCTTAGAAAAAAATATGACATTGTTGAAAATGCTGAATTTTTTGAAGCAGCTAAAGAAGAACCAGCAGGATTACAACTTTCTCAAGAAGAGTTAGCGTCATTAGCACAACAAGTTGCTAGTCAAGCACCAGAAGCACAAAAAACAGCTTAAAAACAATCGCTATTTATGATATGATAAGAGGGAGTTTCGTGAAAGAAATTCCCTCTTTGTTTTATAGGAAAAGGTTTATACATGAAAAATAAGTATCTGATAGTGGGATTAATGATCCTTACATCTTTTGTAGTTATCAAGGCGCCTAACCAGTTATCAGAAAAACGGGAAGTTGATAGATTAAAAAAGCATATGAAAAAGAGTGCTGATTCTCATAAAAATCGAAAAGAAAAAAAGGATACTGTTCAGGAGGCAAAAGTTGTTGATACTGTTACTCGAAAAAAACGTTTGTCTCAGGTTGCTGCTAAAATAGAAAATAGTAATGAGATCAATAAAATTTTAGTTTTAATTTATGTTACATCTCCCTCTCAACCCGGTTCTGATAAAGAACTAGAAAAAGTTTCTGATCTTATTATTACTAAGCTTGATCTTGAACGACCAACTATAGATGGCAGAATGAGAACACTAGATGAGCTGATTTTTGATAAGCTTTTTGGATTTGAAGCAACGTATTTTTATAGAATTGTTCTTTCTGATGAGATTATCGATAAATATATAAATTCACTTAAAGAACAGAATCATATTTCTGATGAGCAACTACGAGGAATGTTTAGACAAGTAGGTTATACCTATGAAGAAGCTAGAGAACAACTTGGTATGGCTCAGGCAATTGAAGCTCTTTTAAATTTTAAAATTAGATCACGCCTTGTGGTAACTGAAAAAGCTGCACGTGATTTTTATGATGCCCATCCTGAATATGAAGAAGGAGCATATCGTATTAAAAAAGCATTTATACCGGATGGTCTTTTAACGGATGAAGAACTGGAGAATTTTTCAGTGACTTATACAGACCGCCATGCAATTGAGTGGTCAATGGCTTACTGGCTTGCTGATGATGAAATTACTGATGAGCGACGTGAAGTTTTACAAAATTTACAATCAGGTATGTATTCAAAGCCAGAACGGGTTACTGGTGGCTATGAAGTTATTAAACTGATTGATACAAAAAAAAGAACTATACGGTCATTTGAAGACAGATTTAAAGAAATTACTCTGCAACTGCAAGAGCCTCAGTATTACAAAATGCTCGATGAATTTAAAAAAGAACTTTTAAGTAAATATGAATTGGTTTATCTGTAAATAGATCAAAGTTTTACCATATAGTTTTTTTACATTATCAAAAAAAACAGTTGAGTTTTTACTCTAATACTTCTTCGCATACATCTGCATTAGCATAGAGTTCAAGAGCTTTTTGAACGAGCTGATTACACTTTGTTGAGCTGGTAGTTTTTTCTGAAAAGTATGATGAAAGTAAGGTTGCTAAGTCTGTTTCTACTTTAAGCCCACGACGTTTTTGTCGCGCAATAATATCATGTAATGGAAAGATTCCAACAACGTATTGTGTAGCGTTACAGAGTCTTTCTAGTGCAGCGATATCCACACAATCTTTTATTCCGGCAGGCACATGGTACAAAATTTTAACAACAGCACCTGTGATTGATTGCTCTTTTAAAGCATTCATAACTATCTCCGTGTGGAGCTCAGTTTGCTCTGAAAGGGTAACTTCAATTTGAATGAATGGTCGTGTAGGTAGTTGTCGAAATTCATGGGTTGTTGCGTTACGAGCAAGTTTTACAAGGCAATAACCCTTTTCTTCTTTTCGTTCACCAAAATCTACTCGTTCAATTGAACCTGAATAAACAACTGCTGGATAGCCGTTAGGATTAAGATTTTGATAGCGATGAAGATGTCCTAAAGCAACATAATCAAAGGGTTCAAGCGTAAGCTGTGAAGTAAAGAGTGTTGGATCGTTTCCATAAATGGCCCGTTTTTCAGAGCCAGAAAAAATACCAGATGCGACTGTTAAATGGCCAGTTAGTACGGTAGGAATGGTAGGGTCACATTTTTGTGCATAATCAGCGATAATGGCACTTACTGCTTGTGCTATGTATTGAGTTATTTGATCAAATGAATCAGAAAGATTTTTTTTATTGAGACTAATGGTATTGCGTGTTGGCCAGGGAATGCCAACAATTTGTACAGGGCCATTTTTTGTTTGTAAGACTAAAAGTTCCGGTTTTGCAATGACGTGAAATCCATCAAGTGGGATATCTCCAAAAACTTCAAGACTGTTTGCTTTTCCAAAACTCAGTGGGTTGTCATGGTTGCCGACGACAATAACGATGGGAATGCCAGCGGTATGAAGTCGTAAAAAACAACGAAGGAGTAATTTTTGTTGTGTGGGGCTTGGATTTGCTGTTTTATAAGCGTCTCCAGCAAAAAGAAAAAAATCGACATTTTTTTCAAGAGCTTCATCAATGCAGAGATTAAGAGCTTTTTCAAAATCCAAAAGACGGGAGTGGATACCCGTCTTTGGATCTATTTTACCGTAGTTTTCAACTCCAAAGTGAATATCTGCTGTATGGATAAAAGTGATCATAGGGATTGTTCAGAATCAAAATCATCAGTTTTAAAGGCAGCAAAAAAAGGCTCAGTGGGTTCAGTTTTTTCAGTTTCTTTTGGAGTAGATGATGCAGTTTTAGTTTTACGTAAATTACGTGCATATCCTTCTTTATTTGTTTGGCGTTCACGTGCGATAGCAAGAGCATATTCAGGAACATCTGTAGTGATGGTTGATCCTGCAGCAATAAAAGCATTCTTTTTAAGAGTTACTGGAGCAATTAAAGTTGTGTTACTTCCTACAAATACATCATCTTCAATAATGGTTTTTGATTTATCGGTACCGTTGTAATTACAAGTGATTGTTCCAGCGCCAATATTAACTCGTTTACCAATTTTTGAATCACCAATGTAAGCGAGGTGCTTAGCTTTACTTTCTTGTCCAATAGTACTTTTTTTGACTTCAACAAAATTACCAATGATCGCTTTTTCTTGAATGATTGCTTTTTCATGAATGTGTGCAAACGGTCCAACTGCTGAAAGAGCTTCAAGTGTCGCATTGGTAATAACGCTATGAGAATGTACGATTGATCCATCATGAATGATGCTGTTTTTTACGATTGAAAATGCTCCAATTGTACAGTTTTTTCCAATTTTAGTTCCAGTTTGAAGGTGGACACCAGAATCGATAAAAGTACCTGCTCCAATGGTAACATTCAAATCTATTTGAACATTATGCGCAATGGCAAAACGAACACCGTGATCCATCCAACGTTGTACAATTTCAGATTTTTTTATCTGTTCAGCGGCCCATAGTTCCTTGAAGGTATTTATTCCTCTAATGCAATCAAAAGGAGCTGCTATTGTTTCAATGCCTAACCCTTGATCGCTTGCTAATTTAACAAGATCAGTTATGTACCATTCACGTGCAACACTGCTTTGTTCCAGCTTTGTAATGTTTTCTTCTAAAAATGATCTTTTGATAAGATAGATCCCTGCATTAATACTGCAATGTTCTGAAAGATCACCTTTGAATTCTTTAGCTTCTATAATTTCTATAGAGTCACTTGCCTTTATCACTCGACCATAACCTGCAGCGCTCGGATCACAATTATGAGCAGTTACAAAGCTTATAGCAGCATCTTTTTTAATATGTTTTTCATATAATTTTGTAAGAATATCTTTGCTTACCAAAGGCATGTCACCATTCATAATGAGAATGTGATCTCGTGTCCATGTACCTTGTGAGCACGATATTGCATGGCCCGTACCAAGCTGTTCTGTTTGATGAACAAAAGTAACATCATCAGGAAACTGTTTGGTTATGGTTCGTTCAATGAGTTCTCGTTGAAAACCAACAACCAGAGTGACCGGTACTTTTGCTTCAATTAATAACTTTGTTGGGTATAAAATCATTTCTTGTCCACAGATTTTTTCAACAAGTTTTGTTTTTCCTGTTTTGAATCGTGATGACTTTCCAGCTGCTAAGATAACAGCTTGTGTATTTCTGAACATGAGAATCTCCTCTCTTTGAATTTTTTGAGGTGTGAAAAATAGTAGCACAAGTATGCAAAAAGGTCTAAAGAGCTTGCAATGGAATGTTTGTTTTTGTTTGATTGCAATGATTTGTTTTTTCTATCTTTGATGTTTTGTATGATATCTTAAAGAATGTATGAATTTAAAAGTGGAGTGATGAGCTGTCTAATAGGCTTTAAGGAGTTGGTATGGAAATAAAAGTTAAAGAATACGAATTTTATTATGAATTAAGACTGCTGCCATTTGTTCAGGCCATTTATTTGTACGGTTCTCCGGCGCGTCAATCCAATCAACCTGGAGCAGATATCGATATTGCAATTAATTGCCCGTGGGCTACTCAGGAAGATTGGGAAACAGTACAAGCAATAGTAAAAGGGGCAGATACAGCTTTGGGTATTGACTGTACTCGTTATGACACCATTAAAGATGCCCGATTCAAAGAAAAAGTAGATAAAGATAAAAAGCTTCTTTTTGAGCGAAAAGAAAATATTTCCTACCAATGGTATGAATCATTTCTCGATTTAGGTGAGGCGCTGTATCAACTTGATCAAATGGTTAAAGAGCCTGGGTCTAATGCCTTTTATGTGCGTGATGCAACGATTCAGCGTTTTGAATTTTGCACAGAACTTTTTTGGAAGGTGCTTAAAAAAATATGCCAGGAAGAAAAATTCGAAGTTACCTCTCCACGCTCAGTGATTCAGGCATCGTTTACTTTAAAATTAATTAAAGATGAGCAGTTATGGCTTAAGATGCTCGATGACCGTAATGAAACTTCTCATATGTATAAATTTCCGGCGGCAAAAGAAGTTTATGCAAAAATAGGTTCATATTACAGTGCAATGCAAAGAACCTACGATGCATTGAAAGAGCGTTACGAACTTTAATCGATTATTTCAGGATATTTTTTTAGATCAGCTAAACAATAATGTTCACCAAAGCTTCCCGGTTTATGTTCGGCGATCGTGAAAAATGTACGGCCTTTAAAACTCCCTCTATTGAAATAAGATTGTTGAACAACAATTTTTTGGTAGTATTTCAAAAGATAATGAAAAATATTTGATTCGAATTTTTAATAACTTGATAAGAGGTGTTTATGAAGAATAGATCGAACTGTTTTTTTTATAGTATTGGTATTCCAGTAGTTTTTATTTTTATGGGTTTAGTGGGAAAGGCCCTTTATGACTGGAAATCTTCTGATGTAAATTATGCCTGCAAGAGAGACCTGTATCATTGTATTTATGATAGTAAGCATTGTAGGGGGACAGCTGTTTCAATGGATAGTGAGTTTGTTTTTAACTATGTTGAAAATGCTGATCCAGAGTGCATCAATCCTACTTTTCCAGCCATTCATGTTATAACAAAGGCTGAGCATACTGCGTGGCTACATCTTGTTTCTACTGATAACATAATGCCTGATTTGCAAAAATTTATAGATTCTACCGATCAAAAACAGATTGATACCATCTATCCGTTTTATACATTGAATCAGGATTTTTATGATGCTCCTTTGTGGCGCTATACACTTTTTAAAAGGCCATTAAGTTTTTGGAAAGGCCATGCTTATGCAGTGCGCGTTGATCATCAAGAAAAAACGATATGCTGTATGGGTGGAATTGAGTGGGGATATGAACTTCTCTATTGGAGAATTTTTCCTAAAGCAATTACGCCGCGAGCATTAACAGTACAGGATTGGGAAAAAGATTGGGTTCTATTCAGTGAGGCATTACCTGAATATACTAGTCATAATGGCATATTTTGAGATGTTGATTTTTAGAAATTGATATAGTGAGTTTTAAAATTATCAGTATAAAGAGAGTTGTTTTATGCAGCAAAAAGTTAGGCTAAGTGATCGTGATATTGCTGAAATTATAACGTCATTTAAAGATCATTTTGGTATGAAAGATCATTTATGGTTATTTGGTTCACGCGTTGATCTTACTAAGCGTGGTGGTGATATTGATT
>CANNMA010000033.1 GCA_947505805.1 bacterium | reverse complement strand
TGCGTAAATGCTGGGTTTCTAAAAACAGGAATAAGCAACTGTTCAAGGTGTGTCAGATACGGTTCTTGAAGATTAAGTTGATCAGCAACTTTTACAAGTGATGCAAGATCTGCAAGTGATAATGCTAAAAGCCTTTGTTGTAATGCTGCGCGATGTTCTTCAAGTAATTCTTCAGGGATTTCTATAAAATCGACAAGCAGTTGCATAACAGCAGTGGTACAGTCCATGTGAAATTCATGAGTTATTGTGCTTGAATAAAATGCTTGTTTTTTTAAAAAGGCCTTCCAAAAAGGAGCATTTTTTTTAACAGAACAAACTAGTGAATAATCTTTAGTTGGCGTTGGTTTTAGTTCTATTTTTGAAAGCGGGCAATTGAAAGACTCTGCCATTCCAGCAAAAAAATGGAACTTCAAAAGCGTTGATTCTTGAACAAAGAGCTTCCCGTCAGAGCATTCGATAGGTAAAAGAGTCGGTTGCTGCTGGGCGCAAAAAATTGATCCTACGCTCAGTAAAGCAGTTATTACTAATAGTTTGTTTTTCATGGTTTATTCTCCATTTTTATGTTTATTTTTTTATAACTAGGTATTAATCGACATTTTCGTAACCGCATCCACAGCAATCTTGTCTTGTGTTATGTTCACCCGATGGACAACGATGCTCCAAAGGAATTGGATTATCATCAACTTGATCAGAAGACGCTTGATGCATTATTGCTGACTGTTCAGGAATATCCGTAACAAGTTGGCTTCTTAAACCTTCAGGCAATGTAAAAAGAAGCTGCTGCATGTTTGGTGAAAGTTGTTCATAAGAAAGACGAGGAGTATGACTTGCTAATGAATCGATCAAGATACTTTGAGTTGAGTAATACTGTTCGATAGGAATACAATAACTATTTACCGCAAGATATTTTCGATCAGGGCTAAATGCAACTGAGTAAACAGAGCCTTGATGATTAATAGTGCAGATAGTTTGACCAGTAACACTATCAGTAATTTTAGCTGTGTTATTCCATGATCCAGTAGCAAGATATTTTCCATCAGGGCTAAATGCAACAGAGCAAACCAAGCTTGCATGATTAATAGTACGTATAGTTTGACCTGTTTCGATATCAGTAATTGTAGCTGTTTTATCAGCTGATCCAGTAGCAAGATATTTTCCATCAGGGCTCAATGCAACAGAGCGAACAGAGCCTTGATGATTAATAGTGCAGATAGTTTGACCAGTTTCAATATCAGTCACTTTAGCTGTTCTATCCCATGATCCAGTAGCAAGGTATTTTCCATCAGGGCTAAAAGCAATAGAGCAAACAGAGTCTTCATGATTAATAGTACGTATAGTTTGACCTGTTTCGATATCAGTAATTGTAGCTGTTTTATCAGCTGATCCAGTAGCAAGATATTTTCCATCAGGGCTCAATCCACTAAAGCGAATTAAGTCTGTATGATTTCCAAAATCTTGATAGTAAGCTGTTGAAATAGTTCTATCAAGTGAAGCTGCAACAAAACGAGGGCAAATAAGATGCTTCCAATTTAAATTATAACAAGCATTTACAAGCTCTTGAATAGACTGATCATCTAAAAACTCTTGCGTAAATGCTGGGTTTCTAAAAATAGGAATAAGCAACTGTTCAAGGTGTGTCAGATACGGTTCTTGAAGCGACAAATGATCAACAACTTTTACAAGTGATGCAAGATCTACGAGTGATAATGCTAAAAGCCTTTGTTGTAATGCTGCGCGATGTTCTTCAAGTAATTCTTCAGGGATTTCTATAAAATCAATCAGCAATTGCATAACCGCAGTGGTACAGTCGATATGAAATTCATGAGTTATTGTATTTGAGTAAAATGCTTGTTTTTTTAAAAAAGCCTTCCAAAAAAGAGGATTTTTTCTAACAGAACAAACTAGTGGATAATCTTTAGTTGGTGTTGGCTCTAGTTCTATTTCTGAAAGCGGGCAATTGAAAGACTCTGCCATTCCTGCAAAGAATTTGAACTTCAAAAGCGTTGATTCTTGAATATAAAGCTTTCCGTCAAAGCATTCGATAGGTAAAACAGTCGGTTGCTGCTGTGCGCAAAAAATTGATCCTGCGCTCAGTAAAGCTGTTATGAATAATAGTTTGTTTTTCATGGTTTATTTCTCCATTTTTATGTTTTAGCACTACAAGTATCAATAATCTTATTTATACTAAATATTGCCGAATTTACTTTTTTAAGTATCTCATATCTATTAATTATGTCAACCTGAATAATAAGAAAAAATGAATAAGCTCATATTACTGTTATAGTGTGAGCTTATTTGAGTAGTAAGTATTTAAGTAAAAGCTTTATAGAGTAAAGGAATAAGCTCTTAATTATGTCATAACTTAAGAGCGACAGGAAAAAAACGAACTTTTAAGCCTAAGTTTTTCCAACTATAAAAAATACTCTTACAAATATATTAGGACTTTATTTTATTATGCCTGGGTCCCCACGGTCACTCGATCTGTCCAGCGTGCTTTGCACTCTGACGCGATCTCGTATCTCTCAGGATGACATTTTTGAGATTAAGTTGTTTTTGGAATGAACATCCACAAACATAATAAAGAAGAGTTTTGTCCTCGAATTAATGAACTTTTATAATAGATTCTTATAAAAAACTTACCGTATTAGGATCTCTTGTCTGAGGTGTTAAGCCCGTAGGAGCTGGACCGAGTTTGATCCGTCAAAAGCAATCAGAAAGCATGTTTGCACCCTTGTTTCCAAAGAGGTTGGGTGCGCAACCTCTTTGGTGCTGCCCGCAGAGGGCACACCTACGTCTTGTGGTTCAGATAAGCTCTTACATCTATAAACTTCTTTAATAACAAGATTTGATTCCATTCAGCTTGATGACTCCCTTATTTTTTTTGCTATACTGAAACCTTCGTTGTATTCCACGTTTTAATCAGAGCAAGGCACCATGAGCAAAAAAGATTTTTATGAAATTTTAGGAGTAAGTCGCTCCGCCACTAAAGAAGAAATCAAAGCAGCTTACCGAAAGCTTGCAGTCATGTATCATCCCGACAAAAACCCCGATAATAAGCAAGCTGAAGAAAAATTCAAAGAAGCAGCTCATGCTTATGAAGTGCTCTCTGATGACACAAAACGAGCACAATACGATCAAGTTGGTCATGACAGTTATCAAAACATGGGTTCAGGAGGAGGCTACAGCCATGGTGGACCTGGTGGCATGGATATTAATGATATTTTTGAAAACTTTGGAGATATCTTTGGAGGTAATTTCCAAGATATTTTTGGTGGTGGCAAATCATCAAAAAGAAAAAAGCAGTCAGCAGGGCCTCAACCACAACGGGGACATGATCTGTATAAAGAAGTTACGATAACCCTTAAAGACGCATTTTTGGGTAAAAAAGAACAAGTCAGTTTTTATCATTTTTTTGGTTGCGATGACTGTGGAAGTAAAGGCTTAAAAACAGGAACAACCGTTGTAACGTGTACAAAATGTCACGGTGCTGGACAAGTACAATTTAGACAAGGTTTTTTTGCTTACGCACAAGCATGTAATGCATGCCAAGGAAATGGTTACACTATTCCTTCCCCTTGCACTGCCTGCAAAGGTCAATCGCGCGTTCAAAAATATGACAAGTTTTCAGTTACTATTCCTGCAGGAATTTACGATGGGGCTGAACTACGTATCGCTGAAAAAGGTGATGCTGGTGTCTATGGTGGTCCTTCAGGAGACCTCTTTTTAAAAATAAAAATAACTCCTGATAAAAAATTCCAACGAGAAGAAAATGATTTGGTCTGTTCCATTATGCTGACCTATCCACAGTTAGTACTTGGCGCACAGATAGAAATTGAAAGCATTGATGAAACTAAAGAGTTACTGAAAGTTTCTAAAGGCTGTGCTGTTGGAGAACGAATTATTATTCCTGGTAAAGGCTTTCCAAATCTCAGAAATAAAGTTCGGGGTAATCTTGTAATTATCACAAAATGCGCAATCCCTAAAAAAATATCTACCGAAGCTAAAAAACTACTGACTGATTATTCTGATGCGGTTGGCACTGATGGTAGCAATAGCGATGGTAGTATCATCGGATTTTTTAAGAAATTTTTGGGATAGATACTAACGATTTTTTATTCTCAAGAATGTTGAATAGGCATCAAACCGGGGGGAATGGGGATATCGTCAGACTGGGCCTGTTCAGGAGCCCATGCTAAGCGAACAAATGGTTGATCTATAGGCTGCTCTAAAACCACCTCTCTGGAAGCATTATGTGCTGCTAATCTACTGCTTGAATGGTAAGAAGGAGGACCCCCTCCTTCAATACTATGATGCTCACCTTGATTAATGATTTCTCTGCGAACTATTTGACGAACAGAAGCGATACTCAGAATTTCTTTTTTAACTTTTTCAACTGCTTCAAGCGCATAGTAGCTGATCAAAACAGCACCTGTTGAAAGAAAAAGAGCAGTTGATCCCATGATAGTAGCTGGATCACAAGCAACCGTTTTTGAAGAAAAACAAACTATCATCACAAAATATATCGGTAATATCACGCTCAAATACATTTTATTACTGCATATCTTTTTATTCATCTTTTGCATCCCCACTCAGTGAATCATACAGCAGCTTAACATTCAAAGATTCTTCATCATCACATTCAGGGTCAGGACAAATCGGCAGATTTTCTTTACTTTCATCTTCTAATCCAGATGAAAACAGTGGAAACGAACGAATTCTCAAATAACTTTGAATATCAAATATATCTATTTCAAGATCATCAATTTCTTCCTGAAAAGCGTCACTTAATTCCGTAAGCGCATCAGTTAAAATATCAAATCGTTTTTCAACAAAACACTTAAACTCTTTTTTTTCAGATTCTTCTGCCCTACACCATTGACGTAACTCATCCTCTAAAGAATCAATCCTGTTGCCTAACTGTTTCAAAGTTTCCTTCATTCCTGATTGTTTTATTTTTATTGAATGTTGTTTTTCTGATTGCAGCTCTTGGTAACAAAAACTCTTTATTACCTTACGATTTAAAGACTGTAACAATCGTTCATCTTTTTTTTGTTTTTTTTCAATGCCAGAAACCGATCGCTCAATAGCTGTTACTAATGCAAATAAAGATTTGGCAGAAACCGTAGTCTGGTCTGAAGCTTGAAGCACACTATACGTACAAACGACTGCCATAATCACTATTTTTGTACACGTATTAAATATTTTTTTATGCATGGTATTCCCTTTATGTAATAATTCCCTGGAGCAAGAATAAGAAAAAAACAAAGAGATTTTCTATAAAATATCTACTCTAAGCTTAAATCTGTATCAGTAAGAGCTTATTCTAAAATAGAAGTTTATTAACGTGAGAACAAAACTATGACGATTTTTTGATTCTTTAGCACAAGATGTACGTGTGCACTATGCGTGCAGCACCAAAGAGGTTGCTCACCCAACCTCTTTGGAAACAAAGGTGTAAACATGCTGTTTAATCGCTTGACGGATCAAACTCGGTCCAGCTCCTTCGGGCTTAGGACCTCAAACAAGTGATCCTAATACGGAACACATACTTATTTTTCGTTTACAAGAAGCACAGAACATACACCTACGTCTTGCACTACAAAATAGAAAAAATCTTTAATAAGACTTTTATATAAGTACTTAATTTTCAAATAAGCTCTTAAATAAACACCAACAAAAAAGCCCAAGAAAAACTTGGGCTCTTTTTATAATTTAGATTTTTCAAAAGATGGATTATAAATCAGTTATTTTTTCTTCTTCATGAACCTCTTGTACTGAAGCAAGCTGATTTTCATTACTCTGACCTTCAAGAAAAATGCCTCCATCATTCTGACTTTCATGAGAACTTGCTTCATGAAAAACTTGATCTCCCAAGTGTGGCTGAATATCCATGTGCTGCGCTTCGCAAACAACATTACCCTCTATAGCATGTTGTCTTAAAAGAATAGTACTTGCTGGCTCACTATCACTGTCTTCAGATGAATCTGATTGAGCTGCACTATCTAATGATAGGACCAATACATTATTGAATACTTCTTGTTCAACCCTTTTATTAGAACTATCTAATAAAGGAGTTGATCGATCAGAATGTTCTTTTACCGTTGCATCGTCAGAATCATCTGATTGAGCAGGTATTACAGGAACAAATTGTTTATGAGACCTATTCCATAAACCTATTGCTGCCATTGCAGGAACACTCAAAAGAACAACGGGCAATCCTGATGGTGAGTCCATACTTAACAGTGATTGTACCGTCATCATAGATAAAACTAATATTCTTTTTTTTATACTCATTTTATTTCCTTATATCGTTATACTTCTGTTATCTGTGATCGATGAATACTCTTTTTTTGAAACCTAGCAGACATTGTTAAAAGCATTCTTACCCTATTCATTTCAATTACCTGATTAACTCTTGAAGATAAGATAGTAACATCTTCACCATCAATTGCTATTGGTCGATTACTGATTCTTTGAATACAATCCGATGTATCAGATTCTGAATCTACAAACCGTACCGCTCTTTGCAAAACAGACATTTGAATCTGTTCAGCTTCCAAATCAGATTGACTTCTTAAAGATGCCGTTGCACGACTAAACGGCCAACAACAACCTAGTAATGAAAAACGTTTTTTATGATGCAAAGTAACAAGATCCTGCTGCAATGTTTTAATAGTAGCATGTAAAGATGTATTTTTTTGTTCCAAAAGAGCATTTTTTTCATGCAAACTTTTAACATTATCAATTAATTTTTGAATATTTAATTGTGCAACAGCAAGCATTATTTTGAGTTCGTCCATCTTTCTAACGTCCTCTTCAGACAAACCAAAAAGCCCTCTCTTCGTTTCTTGGTCAAAAGAAGTTTCTTCAGCTTGAGCAGATTCAATAAGAACGTATCCCTGAAGTAAAAAGCAAATCATAATCATCTTTACATAGCGTACTCTTGTATCCATAAGTCTCTCTTTTTATATCAAAACACCAGTCGCCTTTTTCCCTTTTAAGTCCCGTTTTTTTGACTTGATTTCTAGTTGCGCCGATCGACGATTTGTTCGTTGTTCAGAGTTACGACCAACATTAAAGCAACTGAAACATCCAGTCTTTTGTTCTGGGCTCACAGGTTCATGTGTAACCAAAACATCACTCCCATCAAGATTTAATCTTTCAAGTGATGCTATAGTATGCTCAGCATGAGCTTCAACTAATGGAATCGTTTCAAATTCAGAAGCATCAGTCTGCAAAGAACGAGAAACCATTTCTTTAGCTTCTTTTTTCTGCTCGTTAGCCATACATTCATCTACAATTACTTTTACAATAGCTGCAATCTGATCTCGAAAAGCTTCTTGAGCAAGGGCAACTACTACAAATTCAGTAATGACTGCTGAATCCGAAAGGTATTTTTTTATACATCCTCTTACCATCCCTGGAATATCAATAGCAACGACCCCAGATGCGTGATTAGTTGGAATAGAAGAATCCTGAGTAGCTCCTTGTAAAGCTTGGCCCATAACCACTGCCTGTGCCTTCAACTGAGCCTGAGCAAACAGATCATCCATAAATCCTCTTGCTGCTTGTGGTTGAGATGACTGACGAGATTGAAGTCCAAACATCTCTGTGACCTGTTGTTGAACTAATCCACGAATTTCCTCTCTTTGTCCAAAACTCAATAGTACAGGAGTCTCAATTTCAGAACGAGATGGATAGTGAGGCACATCCTCAGCTCTTACAGGGGAAAGCTCCGTAACACCAACCTCACTGCTCATTCTACCAATACCTATCTGATTACCATCAGATCTACACAAGAAAGTATCTGCTCCAGAAATACCAGCAACCATACTTACAACGAGTACCATTAGTGTTATTTTCATATCTTCTCCTTATTTTTATACATCGCTTTTTTATGCAGAAAGATCACCATTTAAAGATGATTCTACTTCAATAATTCTTTTTATACCTTGCATAAAAACAGGATTTCTAAAAAGAGCTGCTATAAACCCACTATTACCTACTAAGGCACGTACAAAATGAGGATCTTGCGCTAGCTTTTCTAATTGATCAGGTCTATCGAATGCTATCTGAACACTAGCATCATGTTGTTTATTTTCAACAGCTATAACATGATCTGTCACAGATTTTAGTCTTTCATCTAATGATAAAACCCCTGTTGCCAAAAGTCTCAATGTTAATTTTTTTTCCCTTTCTTGAGGGACAGATTGCATAACTAGATTATCGGTAGAACCTAAAGACCCTACAATAGACATTCTGTCATCATCTGTTTCTGTTAAAACTGGTCTCCCAAAAAAAAATCCCATTTCATTGGGAGTTTTTGGAGTTGTTGTTGCACCATTTGAACCTATGGAGGTTATACTAGAAGTTAAATCAGAAGGTTCTTCCATAGCTCCAACAGAGCCTACAACCGCAAATACTAGACCTATTACAAATATACTCATTTTCATATCGAATACCTTTTTATACCGTTAACTCTTTTTCTATCTTTTTTTTATCAATTCCATAGTCATTTACCAGAACAAACAACTCCTTTTGATAAGTATTTTTATTGTAACGTTGCAACTCAAGCAACTTTTTTTGATACTTTTTTTTACAAGAAAGACACATGTAAAGATGAGTAGTAGATTGCTTTTTACAATACACGCAAGGAACCCCATTTTTACAGATTTCCACAATGCCATTTACCACAAAATAAACTGCCACCACACTCCAAAATCCAATTTCAGCCCGAACCGATCTCACTTCACATAATAAACCAAACAATACGACAACTTTGATCCAGTTTTTCATATACTCATTTTCCTTTTCTTTAAACTTTTTTGAGAAGAAATCATACGAATTTTTTGTTCTATACTATGCTTTTCAAGAACATGATAAAAAAATTCACGATCAGGACCCTTTACCACAGCCTGTACATGAGCTTCAGCTGTACTAATAGGATATCCATGCCCTTTATTAATTTGATCAGCAATAATCCCCACACTTTGAAAAAAAAGCTTTTTATTATCTGCAATATACTGAGGGAACTCAATTCTAACTAACTCATGAGAAGATAAATAATAACAAAACCATGGTCGTAAATGAGCTGGATACAACGCTGTAATAGGACTATTATTTTGAAAAAGTGTTGTTATACAACCTTCCTCCAAAAAATATCCTGCTAATGTTGTATCAACCGTATGAGGAACAACAGCAGTTCGATCCTGAGGCTTTAGTTTAAAATCTGTTAATGAAGCCCTGACAAGATTAATCAAATCTTTGCTTTTTGGTAAACTAATATATCCCATCACGGGAATCATTGATTCGTAAAACTTTTGTAAAAGTACGCAATATTTTTGTAAAAAATAGTCGCGAAGGACGGTGTCTTTTGAATCCAAATGCCAAAAAATTAAAGACCCATCAAAAAGAAAAAGGAGCGGTAGTTCAGGATGTTTTTCAAGCGCATCTAACGAAGCTGAAAAACCATGCAAAAATTCAAGCTCTTCTCTCTTTCCGTTAACCATATCAACTGACATTGATTCTTTTTCATGATCATCACTATCTAAAAACAAAAATGGTTCTGATGCGAAATTACTTGCCCCTTGGCCTTTACCATAGCGAAACAACACCGTTCCAATATTAATTAAAAAACAGTTTGTTCCTTGATGTTTATCTGGATAAATTTGAGAACCATCAACTGAAATTATTTGATAAGGATCAGTAACTGGATAAATCTGATGACTATCTAATAAATTTCCCCGCCAGAATGGTATATTTGAAATAGCACATGCTTTAACTTTATCTAAAAACTGTTCGTCTTGTGAACATTTTTTATACTCATTCCATGCCTGTTCATGTTCTTTTGAAAGATCAAGAAAAAGAGCACCCGATGCCAATGAAAATTCTCGGATAACTTTTGCTCGATCTAACATGTACTATTCCTTTTTAACTCCATTACCTATACCAGCCTGTAAAGCTTCCAAAGCTAAAAGCGCACATCTCATTCGTGTTGGTCCTAACGGTAGACCAACCATATCAAGCATCGTTTGGACAGAATAAGTCAATACATCACTTATTTTTTGACCTTCAACCTTTTGAGCTAGTAACGATGCTGATGCACAACTGATAACACATCCGGTTGCTTGAAATCGACAGTGTGTAATCAACCCATTACTAACATGTGCTTGTATTAGAATAGAATCACCACACGATGGATTATGAACTCCTGCAGAAATATCAGGTACATCTAACGTTCCCTTGTGTTGTGAGTGATGATAGTGTTCAAGTAACAGTTCATGATATAAATTTTTATAACTCATTGCATATCCCTTCACAGCTACAGTATAGTTACTTTCAAAATATTTATCACACTCCTGCCTAAAGGAACAAGTCATGAAAAAAATTTCTTTCATACTCATGATCTTCTGCATGATCAACAACCATGCTAGCTCAGAAGGATTACTTCATGAACTTATAAGACAAAAAGAAGCGGAACTTATGCCAAAAAGACCATTTCTTAAAGGCGCAGCTATTCTTGGAGTAGCCGCAATAGCTGCACACGAAATAGAGCAAGCTGATACCAATACCCGTTCTTTCAACGTGTTTTCTCTAGCACCACTGATTTGGTCAGCACTTGGCGCATTAAGCTCAGTTTTTTTATTATACCAATTTGTAGGACATGAAATGGGAATCATTATTGAAACAAAAGCAACTCTTAAAAAACTAGCTTATGAAATAGAAATCTGGCAAAAACTTATTCCTGAACTGCAACATAATCAATTAGAAGTTGCTCAAAAAATGAAAATTGCCCTGGATGTTCTGGATACCGTAGTTCCTCTTGTCAACAAATTAGCAGCCGAATCATCCCATACCCTACAGTCAGCTCACATAGGAACTCCTGCCCCCATTACTAACAATACAGTACAAATAAATGAAATTAAAAAAGAATTGGCCAATCTAAAAATAATGGTTCAAGCGATTGCAAGCACTCAGACTCAAGGAGCAACAGTTTCTCCAGCAACAACTCAAAAAATTAAATATCTTTCAAAAATATCAGAAAAACTTTTTGGTAAAAAAAGACAAGTTTTTTAAAATTTAAAAAACATTATGCTCATTATGTATGCTCATCAACAGTATCCAATAAACAAATGCCTCCATCTACACCATCAAGATGATGTGAAGGATTAAGATTTGCCTTTCGTTCATACCAATGAGCAGCACACCATAAAGTACCCATTTCCAACAGTGATCTCGTTATGTTTTTACGTAAAACAGTACTGTATCTTGGATCAATCTCATACCGCTCAACTAGAGATGTTATATATTTCAATAATGAATGAATCACAAAAGGAGCTAAACACTGTATCATTAAGATTCGAAACATATGCCCTTCTTCTGTATGCACTCGTTCATGTCCACACACAAATCGACAGTGCTGCAATCCATTTTCAACAATTCTTAATTTTTTTTTCAGCTCAAAAATCTCAAATGAATCGCGACTCATATTCATTTTTAATAACAGATTATTTTTTTCAATTAATAACTTTTCAATTTTTTTACGAAATTGCATTCCCACTCCAAGAACATTCGGTAACTGCTGCGTATCAGTAAAAATTTTACCAAAAATTGAGTCTAAAGGAATTTCTTTAAGAACAACTTGATCTGCCTTAGAAAAACCTTGATCCTTCCAAGTCTTTCTAATAAATGA
>CANNMA010000032.1 GCA_947505805.1 bacterium | reverse complement strand
CAGATGCGACCAACTGTTTTTGATCATATCGATCTCCTCGCTTATTTGATTTAACGAGATCAGCTTAGTCGCTTCTGGCTATTATTTTCTATCTTTGTGGAACGTTTGGCGTGTTAATCCACCATTAACAAATCATCACTACAATTGTTTAGAACTTATACGAAAATTCAACGCTTAGATAAAAGATTTATCGAGCAAGCTAATAAACTTTTAACTATGTCATTACCAGTGAAATGCGCTCTGACGCGCTCTCGTTTCGCTGGTAATGACATAAAAAAATAAACTGCTTTCATTAATGAGAAGGTCTTTTTTTAACAATAGTAGCTCACTCTTTAAAATTCTATTTTCGGATAAGCTCTTAATTAGAATCAGCTGAAAATTGTATCCTTGAAAAAAGAAGGCTTAACCCATTACATGCTTCTTGAGTTTCTCTAAAACATATTCGTGCGGCCTGAAATCCAATGTGAGTAATGCCGAGTGCTGCAATTGCTGCGCCAAAAAATATGATAGAAGTAGGTGTTTTTGATATTATGTGCTCTCCAGCCGTGCTACATTCACCTGATTGATATTCAAAATCAAGGCACCGCTCTATGTGTGCAAGTTCAGCATAAGTGTCATAGATAAGAGCTCCTGTTAATATCAAAGACCCCATGCCGGCAAGTTGTAATGCCGTTTGTAGATTGTTTTCTTCTTGTTGTTCTTCAGACACATGAGTAAAAATTTCTGGAAAATCTCCTGAAAAAATTAATGCTGAATGGGTGATTAAAAATGTGCATAAAAACAAAGAAAATATTTTTTTATGGATAGTCATTAAAAGCCTCTACTATTTGTAATACTATAGTTTAAACAACTGATTATTGTAGTGATTTTTTTAAAATAGTTAATCTGATCTAGAGTAATGTTTCATTAAATGAGCTTTTCTAAAAAATAGTGCATGAACTTTTGTGATCAGATGATTTTGTAGGAACTCTTTTTTTTATAGGATGTGAAGGAGTAATTATTTGCAGTTCAGAGAAGTTTTCTCTTTCGGTAAAGAATGCTTCAGATACGATCTCTGATTCTATAGAAGAAAGCCATTCTGGTAGTTGATCAAGAAGATCTTTTTTTAATCCTAAACTTTCAGCGAGAGCAATGATACTCGGTAGTGTTTCTTTTGAAGGGATAGAGATAGATGAAGGTAGGGGGATGGTAAGCTTTTGTCCTTTTATCTGAATAAAATGAGTTAACAGTTCAAAAAAATGAACAGGGCATCGCAATTTTATATGTCCTGATGGGGTAATAGAGCACATTCCGGTTATCATTTTAGAATGATAAGGATTGCTTGAATCTTGAAGCTGTCTGGGAGTGAGCCCTTCATAGTTAAAAGTGAGTTCGTAAAAAGAATTATAAGAATTTAAAATTCCAGCTGGTACCGTGATTTGTCCGTAAATGCAAAAAACAGTAATAGGAGTGGTATCATCGAGCGGATTTTGCCAAATTCGATGGCCGGCAGTAAGGCATGTTGTCGGAAACAAGAGATACATGAGTAGGGAAAGAGTGTAAAAATACATGTTTTTATCTTCTGAAAGAGTTGATCTTAAGATAGTAAAGTAATTTATTCAGTGTGCTTAAATGGATAGTTTAAAGTAACGAACAACAGAAACAATTATTCCTGAAGTAATGCATGATACTGTTGCGCCCCAAAGCATATCTACGACCGTCATAATTAAAGGCCAATCTTTTAATGTTGCGTGATTGGTTAGATCGTATGCTGAATAAGAAACAAGCCCAAAGAAAAAACCTAATAAAAGAGCTTTTGAGACTGACTCACTTTCAAGTGCAGGAATAATAACAAAGACCAAAAGACCTACTGAAAAGAGTAGATAAAAAATAATCGCAGGAAGTAATTTAGGTTCATTTGTCATAAGGTAGCCAAGGTGTTTTTGATAAAATGGTTTTGCAATTTTTAATATCCATGAAAGATCAATAGTTATGTATGTTGCAAAAGTTAAAAGATAAAGTTTTGCAAGAGAAATAAGAGTCATAGGGATTCCTTTTTTAGATTTTAAAAAATAATAACATCATGTACCGTAATTTTTTTTTTAAAGAGGTGTCAATATTTGGCCCCTCTAATCATTGTTTTGATAAGGAATAAGCCATGATTTTTCTTTGTTTTACTTGACTAAGCAGCGTAAGCATCTAACCTTATGTTCTGCCCGACTCTGCTTTCAGTGCGTTGGGCGAGTTTTAGAAAAAACAAATACAGGTGCAAATATATGGCAAAAAAACAACTGTTGGCTCTTTTGGTAGCAGCAAGCTTTGTATCAGGCCTTCAGGCTATGGTTAGCGATAGTCGGTATTTTCCGTGGTATCAAAGATTTTATGATCGTACGTATGAACGACGTTCGATTATTGATGTTGAGGCATTTTTTGTTACTGCTGGCAGTGCTCGTGGAAATGAAAGTATTCCTCACATTGGAATCCCTGAAATATGGGGTGTGTACGATGAAAAGCAATTAAGTGACGCTCTTCTTTTACTTGGGCAGACAACACCACTTCTTGCTCAGTGGCAATTGCAAACAAAAATTCCTTGGATCATGAAGGGTAAAATTGAAGGACAGGGATTTTCTCTTGTTGCTGAACTTGGCGGCAGGCATGGTCTTTCTTTATGTGCTTCTACTGCTGTTATGCATGTTACTTGCAATCAACAATTTATACTTCCTCGTACTACACAATCTAGTATGGGGCTATTGCCTGCCCAGGAGCTTGAACTTGATAGTGAGCGTAGACAAATTAATGAGCAATTAGGGTTTAAAGAAGCCCAATGGTCAAAAAGTGGAATGTGTGATACCGAAGTCTATCTTCGTTATGGATTTGTAAAAGATTATGCATGGAAATTTCGCAAAATTGATGTTGGAGCTTATGCAGGTGCTTTGATTGCAACCGGTGTTAAAAAAGATCCGAATAATCCAGCTTCAGTACCTTTTGCAGGCGATGGTCATTCAGGGTTTTTTGTAGGAGCAGAAGGTTTTTTTGAAATTAAAGAAGACTGGAATGTTGGCTTGCGTATGCAAGTGAATAGTCGGGTTGCTAAAACACGCGAAGGTCGTATGCCGATAAATAATGAAACGGTTCTGTATGGAGCAATTTCAGGACCAGTTAGAATTGATCCGGGTGCTACGTTTATTTTTACGCCATGCTTTAGAATGGGTGATTTACGTGACGGATGGGGGCTTAGCGTACAATATCTTCTTGCATTTCATGGTGGAGATGTATGGACAGATATGCGTCCTGTTAAGACCATTCCAACAACATTAAATGGACTTTATAAAAAATCTGAGTGGACAGCGGAATATTTAGCAGTCAATATTTTTTATGATTCTGATAGAGTAAAAAGTGATGATCGGGTGCATCCATTACTTAATTTTCAGTGGAGCATTCCGTTACATTTGATGGCAGAAAAACAAGTTAGTAAGACAAATCTGGTTTCATTAGGGTTTGTGTTTAATTTTTAAATGTGTGAGTAGAAACTATGGGTAAAATAAGTAAATTTTTTTCAGCGCGTCGTTTGTTCAATTTTTTTTCAACTGATATAGCGATTGATTTAGGAACAGCAAATACTGTTATTTATGTTCCTGGTCGTGGAATTGTATTAAATGAGCCAACCGTAGTGGCGGTTCGAGCAGGAACTAACGAGGTTCTTGCAGCTGGTAGAAAAGCAAAAGAAATGCTTGGTAAAACGCCAGAAAGTATTATTGCATGCCGTCCTATGAGAGATGGGGTTATTGCAAATTTTGAATTAACAGAAAGTATGTTACGTCATTTTATTCGTACAGTGCATGATAATAGAAGAACATTAATTAGTCCGCGTATGGTTATTGGTGTTCCTTCTGGAATTACGCAAGTTGAAAAACGAGCAATAGAAGAATCTGCTCGTCAAGCTGGCGCGCGTGAAGTATATCCAATTATGGAACCAATGGCAGCTGCTATTGGTGCTGGTCTTCCTGTGCAAGATCCTGCAGCAAGTATGATCGTTGATATTGGTGGTGGAACTACAGAAGTTGCAGTTATTACCCTTAAGGGTGTTGTATTTTGCCAATCAATTCGTGTTGGTGGTGATGAAATGGATAGAGCAATCGTTCATTATGTAAAACGAAAATATAATCTTTTAATTGGTGAACGTACTGCTGAATCTATTAAGATGGATATTGGGGCAGCGATGCTTGATGCCGATCTTGAAAATCAATCTCGAGGTGTTAAGGGTCGTGATCTTGTAACGGGTGTTCCAAAAGTTATTATTATGACAGCTCCAGAAGTGCACGAAGCTCTTTTAGAAACGGTTGCAAGTATTGTTGATGTAGTTCATCTTGCACTTGAAAGTACTCCACCTGAACTTTCATCAGATCTCGTTGATCGTGGTATTGTAATGGCTGGTGGTGGATCACTTTTGAAAGGCCTTGATCAGTTAATTTCTAAAGAGACTGGACTCCCTGTTAAAGTTGCTGAAGATCCTTTATTCTGTGTTGTTCGTGGTGCTGGAAAAGTGCTTGACGAACTTGATACATTCCGCGAAGTATTGATGACCTAATCTATGAAAACAAGAAAAAAATACCCTTCGTCAGAAGGGATACCTCTTCAAAAAAAATACGGACAGTTCTTTTTAAGGGATAGTAGTGTGACAAACGCTATACTTGAAGGGCTGCCTCTTAAAGATGCTTCAGTTTTTGAAATTGGATGCGGTGATGGCTTTTTAACAAAGGCCATCTTATCCCATCCGGTTGCTCAGCTTCATGTATTTGAAATTGATCCAGCGTGGGCAGGAACTGTTGCGCAGTCGTGTAAAGATTCTCGTTTGACTATGCATGTCACCGATTTTTTACAAGTTACTCAAGATCAGCTTGTACAAAGTACTTCATGGGTTGTTCTTTCTAATTTACCGTATCATTTAACATTTCCGATTTTGCATAAGATTAAAGAATTTGGTGATTTAGTGCCCGCAGGTGCTTTTATGATGCAAGAAGAAGTTGCTCAAAAGATTGTAAAATTGCGGGGTAAAGGATACGGCTACGTATCACTCTTTTTCCAGTACTATTTTGATTGGAAGCTTCTTTCAAAAGTTCAGCCAACTTCTTTTTTTCCTGAACCAAAAGTATTTTCTCGATTAATTAGTTTTGTTCGTAAAAAAAATGTTATACCGATTCCGGAAGAAAAAGAGTTTTGGCGATTCATTAGATTGTGCTTTGCTCATCCTCGTCGAACATTACGAAATAATCTTTCTCAAACGCATCTCGATACTAATCTCTTTAAAAGCGAAGTTCTTGATCTTCGCTCTCAGCAGATGAGTATGAAAGATTTTTTAAATCTGTGGGACATCGTTCGGCCAGAGTTTATGAGACAGGGATAGATAAGACGTTTGCAGCTGTTTTTTACCGACATGTTTGAAGTGCTTATTTTCAAGTATTTGCTTACGTGCCTTCCTGAGTGCTTCTTGTTCTTCTTTTTTATCATCATTAATTGAATAATCAGCAGGCTTACACTGTAAAGCTATGCCTTTCAGAGTGTTAAGACTTTCTTTATTTAAAAATGGAATAGCGGCCATTAAATGGGGATGTTTTTGAATGATTCTTGCTTCTGAAAGCAAAGGGCAATAATCAAATGAGATGTTTTGAGCTTCTGGGCAGTAGATAGCTAAGTCAGCAAGAATAGTTGGAATAAGTGCTACGACTGGAAGAGGGTAAATCGGTAAAGTCGGTCTATAGATTGCATCGCCCCACTGAATATTCCAAAACTCTGTGTGAGAGGGGTCCATATGTTTAATTTTAATTCCATGTTCAGCTAAATAGTGAGTATGGTTATTGGGTTTATCCTTATGAACCTTTAATTTTCCAACAGATTTTATAAGCCTCATTTGAATTTGAGTTAATTTTTCAGGAACAGTTAAATTGTAACGACCTGTAAAAGTACGTTTAGACTTGAGTTCTTTTTTGGTTGAAAAAACATCTGCATTTTGAATGGTGTCTGATGTTGAATAGAACAGAAATACTTTTTTGAAAAGATCATCACACACTAAAAAGTCAGTTTCCCTTTGAATAGGTGTGGCAAGCAGTATTAACTGTTCAATCACAAAATCAGGATCAGTATTTTTTTCTTTTTTTACCGCAGCAAGATTGAGTGCTACGTTTCCACCATGACTAAAGGTAATAAGTTGAATCCAGGGCTCAAGATTTTTTGATCGTAAATGGTTAACTTCTTTTGTAAGTTGTTTATACAGGTTATGGGCTTCCAGCATTCGTTCTTTTATGCTTAAAAGTCCATTCCATCCAAAGGTATAATAGCGACGATTTTTTTGAATAAGGGAATTTTTTTTATATTGTTCTTCAAATAAAGAGACAATGCAATGAGCACCTGTTTTGCAAGTAATAGTTTTTTCAGTTGGACTGCATGCTTGTGGTGGGGCAATAGGAGCAAGTCCAATTCCTTGCATAGCTTGTGCTCGATGAAAATGAAGGTTAGGGCGCATCATTTCTACAACTTCTGCATACATTGTATTTTGTACTCGATCGGCAGCAACTTGTTGTAGGCCAGCAAAGGTAATTTCAGCTGGTTTTAATGTGCCATGAATAAAAATGGTTACTAGGCAAGGAATTTTGTTTGATTCATCAAGAATGGGGGTTGTTTTTGAATCAAATTGTTGAGTGATGGATGGTAACGGTGATGTGTCTGCATTTGATGAGCTTTCTAACTCAGACGATAGATTCTTTGTGTAAGAAAGTGTAGGTATAGCAAGAATGAGATAGATGAAAAAAACTGTTCTGTACTTCATAGTTTAGCCTCACATTGTATAGGGTTTTAGTATAAAGAGTACCATGGCAAGAAAGTGAAGAACAAGAATGATTGGTCAAGAAAGAGGAAAAAGAATGAAAAAGACCTTTAAAAAAATGATACTCTTTTCAGGATTTTTGTATGCGGGTCTTTATGGTAGGCCTCAAGATTCTATGAAAGCATATCTTCCAAAGGAGTGGTATCCATCAAATCCAGGATTACCATCGAAATTGCAGGAACTTGATCAAGAAGCAGCACAAACATATCCAGCTTCAGTCAAAGAAATTAGAGCTATTATTGCACCTCATGCAGCATTGATGTATTCAGGAGTAGTTGCGGCAGGATGTTTTCGGTTACTTGATCCTAAAAAAGTGAGGCGAGTGATTTTGCTTGCACCGTCACATTCACTACCATTTCGTGGAATCATTTTACCGCCCTATTCTTCTTATCGCTTGCCGCATGGAGTTTTACCTGTAGAGGCAACATTAATTCATGATTTGAAGCAGAAAAGTGAACTGTTTATGATGCTTTCATCAAAAGAAGATCCTCATTATAAAGATCATTCGATTGAGATGCAGTTACTGTTTATTCAAAAATATGTGCCAAAAGCAAAAATAGTACCTTTAATTGTTGGTTCTTTTAACGATAGTGCATCGTTAAAGATTGTTGCTTCTATTTTAAAAAAATACATAGATGAACAAACAATTGTTGTAGTCAGTTCTGATTTTACTCATTATGGTCCACGTTTTAATAATGTTCCTTTTCAAAATGATGAGTATACTTCTGCAAAAATTCGTTTATTAGATAACACTGTTTTACAGGCTCTTTTTAAAAGTTCCTTACCAACTTTTTTTGAAGCACTTACTCATTCAGAAGCAAATATTTGTGGAAAAAATCCGTTAGCATTATTGATAGCTCTTTTTCAGGAAGGAGCATTTCCGGGTGCAGTTCCGCATCTTATTGGATATGAAACATCTGGCAGTAAAGGAAAAGATACAGAAAACAGTGTAAGTTATGTGGGCATTGTTTTTGGAAAGCAGGGCACATCTTTGACAGGCTATGAAAAAAAATCTTTTGATACATTAATTGCTCATGATGACTTTGATATGTTGAGTATGCCTCTTATGAGCCCTAACATGGAACATGCTTACAAAGATTGGATACAGCAAAAATCTTCTTATTAAGCGATTGCGTTTTTCTTTTTTTCTGAACATAGAAAGCCGATTCCATATGCTATTAGAGAGAGCAAAAACGTTATGTAAGATGAGTGGGTTTTGCAAAAAAGTAAAATTGATGTGGCAAATGGAAAAAGCTTTACTAGAAATGTTACTGAAAAGGGTTTCCATAAAAAGAAACTTATAAGTCCTGTTAGTGCACTTGCCCATGCAGCTTTACTACGAAAATCTTTAATTATGAGTGCGAAAATAAATGGAACTAGAATGGCAGAGAGTGCTATTTCATAACTATCAACAAGTACATCAATAATTCCTTCAGAAAAAAGATATGACGCTATCAAGGTAGCAATACCAGTAAGTAAAATAATAAACCTGGATAAAAATAATGATGGTGTTGTTTGTCCAAAAAGTTTGCCTATTGATGGGCTTAAGAGTGAAGTGGTAGCACATAATAATGAATCAGTGGTTGAAGTAATAGCTGAAAGAAGTCCACATAGAGCAATAGTAAAAAAGAGACTGTTAGTTAATGAACTTAATAATGGAATGAGAGGGCTTATTCCTTTTGTTCCGTCAAATCCTAAAAGTTGTCCTTGCATTCCAAAATAAAAAGGAACAAAGGCAAATAAGAATAGCAGGCCACTTGCATATAATGTAGCAATACGGGCTGTCTTTGGGTTTTGTGCTGCAAAAATTTTCTGTGCAAGATCTTGTTCAATTAGGCAAAAAGCTGCTGGTATTAACATGAGACGAAATGCTTGCGCCCATGAAAGATCAGTATCCCAAATAAATGTTTTTATTTTTGCAAGTGAAGCAGGGTAAAAGAAGGCACATTTTGTGGTGATGAGGCTGTAGATACAAATACCTGAAAATACAAAAACAATGAAAACAATACGAAAAAAATCGGTTATGATTGCTGCATGAAATCCACCAATCATGGTATAGGCAACAATCATGAGCCAGAAAATTGAAAAAAGCAGGGTACTGCTAATGCCTGCAGAAGTAAGCAAAAGAGATTTAATTGCTAAAATTTGACCAATTAAAATACCTAAAAAACTTATGAGACACAGCAGTGAGCAGAGATGATGGAGTCCAGGTGACACATACGTTTTTTCAAAAATTTCACCTATAGAAGTGACATTGAAGCCACGCATTTTTTCAGCAAATCCAAGACCAAGTATAAAAAGTCCAAGCACAATTCCAAAAATATAAAGAATACCGTGTACAGGATTTTGAGCTGTTCCTAAAAACATTCCACCACCAACTTGAGCAGCCAAAAGTGTTGCGGTAACGGCAGGAATACCCAAAGATTTTCCTGCAAGTAAATAATCAGAAGAAGAGTTTATTTTTTTTAAAATGGTGTAGCTGATAATTAAATAGATCGTTAAAAGTCCTGCCATAATTCCGATAAAAAGCTCAATATGCATTATGGATCCTTTTATTTCATAATTTTAAAAGTAATTTTTACGCAGTCTCTCACGTTGTTTAGCTCTTTGCAATCTATAAAGATAAGTAGATGTGGATCTTTAAAAAGATTTAATCGGTAAAAACTAGTCGACGACGTTTAATCTCAGTAATGGTAGCAGGCACTGCTTCTTGAGAAGGAACAGAAAGTTCATCGGTTTCTTCTTGATGATCACTATCAACTTCCATCGATTGAAGATCAGATCTAAGAGATGCACCTTGTGGTGTTAAAAGAGGTTCAAGAACAGATAGACTGAGTGCTTGTTTAGATGATTCTATTGGCTTAATCCTGCGAACTGCAAGTTCATTAGAAACAAATGAAATAAGAGTAGAAAACCATTTTTTTTGAATTTTTGTCGTAGTAATGTATCCAGCTTCATCGGCTGTCTTTATGATTTTACGGGCGAATGAATTAAGTGCTAGCTTTCTTGAACCAGAGAGTAAAACAGGAACATTTTGTGTAGAAATTTTTTGATGGATAGTGGTAATTTGATCGTACAGAGTTTCAGATGTTGTGTAGTAATACGCTGCTTGCGCTTGTGTAGGGGGAGTGTAGCTACCATCTGTTGATGGCGTATAAATAGGATTTTCAGCTGCACTAAGTGAAAAAAAGAGAGTGCATGTGAAAAGAGTAAAGTAATTTGATTTCATAATAAAAAAATTCCATTAAAAAAAGTAAAAAAATCTTGTTCAGTATGCCTGAATGTAAAAAAAAGTAAAAAAAATTAAACTGATAATTCTTTTCCTAGAAGCTTTGTGAGGTCGTTTTTGAGTTGCTTGGTGCTTGAAAAATGAATAGCATTGAGTCCAGCTTTATGCGCAGCATGGACATTTTTAAGTTTATCATCAACAAAGATAGCAAGATGGGGTGTGTGCTGTTGGTCTATTGTTGTAAGTGATTGCCTAAAGGCGTCAATTTGAGGTTTCCATACAAGGTCTGAGCTGACTTCTACTCTTCGGTTGATCGTGTTATTTGTGTCACTTAAAATTGCAAAATAGTGTGGATAATCTTGTTTTAATCTATCGAGTGTTTGATTTCCAATATTTGAAAGCAAATAGAGTTGATGGTTATTTTGAGCAAGTAATTGTAAGAGAGTAAGCATTTCAGTATCAGGGCTATAAATATTATTAGAAAATTCTAAAAGCTCTGAATGTAAGGCTGGATAGGATGTTGCAGTATTTAGGTATGCTTCTGTGATTAGATTTCCAGACCGATAGAGTTTACACAAATTTTTAAATGTTGTTTTATTGAAAAGTGCTTGAAGTGTGAGTTTTACCATGGTTGTTTTTGCAGAAACTTTTTTAAGTCCTTTGATAAAAGGAATAAGACCTTTTCTGTGAAAAAGTACTTGATGGATATCGAATAAAAAGAATGCATTGTTTTTGAGCTGTTGTTGAGCTTCGTCTAATGAAGAGAATTTTTTACTCACAAAAAACATGCGTTAATCCTTTCTATTCTAGAATTTTTAAACTCGTAAAAACAATTGTATAGAATGAAAAGATACTGAGCAAGAATAAGTATCTTATTTTAAAAAATCCTTATGGGATAAGAATTATTGAACTTCTAATGAAAAATCATCTCTATTAAATTGATCTGCAGGAATAACTGAAGTTGATTGTGGATATGACTCAGTAAGGGCTTTTAGGATAGTGCGTAAATTATCAACTCCATTAAAGAAAATAGCGATATCAAAAAGACCATCTGCAACAGCAGCTGTAACATTTGAAAGCTTATCATCAATAAAAATAGTTAATCGTTTAGGGTTCTCTTTAGAAGTATTAAGCTCTAAACAAACCTGATAACAGACATAATCAGGTTTATGGAGCCAATTGTTTTCTGTTGAAGGTATAACGTTGGTAGGTTGTGTTAGAAATTTTAAAATATAATCATAGTGATCATGTTCAGGAGCATCTTCAGGTAGCGCAGCTTTTTGTTTTTCTAAAAGACCGATTTGAGTATTTGCCATGTACTTGCCCATATTTGAAAGCACAACATTTATATGACCTTGTTCTTCTAATTCTTGTAGAAGGTCAACAGTAGCATGATTGAGATAATTTGTTTTTTGGATAAACGTTCTTAAAAGTGTAGCAGTTTCTTTTCCTGGGATAGAAGTTTCTAGTGACGTAAAAATTGCGTCCCATATGTGTCCTCGCGGGTCATTATTGAGGATTAGATAATTTTTGTAGGCAAATGATTTTCCAAGAATATAAAAAATAGTAATACCTTTAAGGTAGCCATTTGTAGTAAAAAAATCTCTGAGATTGCCTGGCACAGTGCTCATTCTGTTTTCAAAAACTACACCATTTAAGTCCCATGCAATTAATGTTTCTGGAATGCGATCTTCAGGAATAAGTGAAAGTCTGTTTTCAT
>CANNMA010000031.1 GCA_947505805.1 bacterium | reverse complement strand
TGATTCTTTAGCAACACGTCTTGTACAAAAATATAATTAACTTAATTGTTTCCAAAACTGATCCTACTGGGCTGTTCAAGCTCGTTTGCTAGGAATTATTTTAGAAAATTTTGTATAAACAGTTATTTTGATTCTAATTCAAAAATTGCTTCAATTTCAACAGGAGCGTTAAGTGGGAGCGATGAAACTCCAACTGCAGCTCGTGCGTGCTTTCCTCGTGTACTGCCAAGCAAAGAAACAATAAGGTTTGAAGCTCCATTAGCAATCGTAGGATGATTGGTAAAACTATCAACTGCATTAATAAAGACTGTTATTTTTACACACTGTTTTACTCGGTTAAATGATCCATCAAGTGCCTTTTGTAATTGAGACATGACTTGCATGGTTGCTGATTGTGCAGCTTGTACTCCTTGTTCTTCAGTAAGAGTTTCTCCAATTTTTCCTGCATATTTTAAAATGCCATATTCCGTCGGTAGTTGCCCTGAAATAAAAATTAAATTTCCTGCAATAACGTAATGAGCATAAGTACCAAAAGATTTAGAGGCCTGTGGAAGCTCAAGATTTAATTTTTTTAGCTGCTCTTCAACGCTTTCTGCAGGTTCTATTGGTTTTGTTTCAGAGCATGGGGTGTTTTGAATAATGGTTATCAGTAGAGTAAGTATGAAAGTGTTTGGTTTGTAGTTTTTTTGCATAAAAATCTCCTTTAAAAATCTCATCAATTTAAAAAATTAGCCTAGCATAACTTGGATAATTCATAACAGGGGTAGAGTACAATTGCTTTCTTTAGCGCGCTTCCTGTACTTTTTTGGTCTATCCGCCTATACTTTTTCTTTAATGCCCATACGTTTTTTGGTTTAAAAAAAGCTGAAACACAAGTCCAAAACTCATTTTCCTCCATGTGAAACTATGGAGAAATGGGGATAAACTTTTGAAGGAGGATTCTATGAAGGTACTATCAAACGAACACAAAGGTGTTTTATACGCAATTTTTTCAGGACTCTGTTTTAGTCTTTTGGCCTACTTTGGGGTTACATTGATGCAGGCACAGATGTCGATTTATACAATGCTTTTTTGGCGATTTGTTATCGGATCTCTTGCTATTGCTTTGATTATTATACCGCAGTACAAAAGTTTTAATGAAAAACCAAAAGAAATGGGTAAGGTTTTTTGGTATGGCATTACGTTTTATAGTATTACGGCAATTTTGTATTTTATCGCTTGTCAGTACATTAGTACCGGCCTTGCAATGGTGACGTTTTTTACCTATCCGGTAATTGTTTTGCTGTTTAATAGACTGTTTTATAAAGCTCAGATACCAAAAACCTATTATGGAGCAGTAGCTCTTATTCTTCTTGGAATGGTGTTTTTGGGAGGAAATCAAGGTTTTGAATTTGATTTTATAGGGTTATCGCTTGGTGTGGCATCGGCAGTAACCTATGCCTGTTATCTGGTGGTCAGTAAAACAAATAAAGTGTCGCCTCTTGTTTCTACATTCATGGTTTCTATTGGATGTGTAGTGACCTGTTTTATAGCAGCGGTGTGGGATAATAGCTTTTATGTTCCGCAGGATCTTGTTTCGTGGCTTAACATTATTGCTCTTGGCACGTTGTGTACTGCACTGCCAATTTTGTTACTCCTTAAAGCCTTGCAATACATAACTTCAGAAAAAGCATCGTTACTTTCAGTCCTTGAACCTGTCTTTGTGTTGATACTAGGGGTTATATTACTTGATGAAACGATTACGCCTACTCAAATTATAGGTGTAGTGATAGTTCTTTTGGGAGCATTGCTTGCTTTATTTGGTCGTCAATTTTCTAAAAGTAAGTTTGCTCGCGCATGGTCGACTTATTTTATTAAGAAGTCCATTCGTCCATAACGGCCTCCCTTTGTTCGTTTGTGTTTATTTTTATAATCAATACTATGAGTAGTGGACAATTTCGGAAGATAGTATGTTTGGATCTTAAAGCTAAGATAGGAAAATGTTATGAAAATAAACCTAACAAGTAAAATTAAAAACTTTTTTAGAATAGTAATTTTTGCAGTTTTTGCATGTTCTTTACAGGCAATAGATCTTTCAGCACAGAATTCGATTGTGATACAACAACTTTCTGATAATGACTGGGCGCTTTGGAAAACGATGTCCCTTGCAGCTGCTAAAGAAACTCCTGAATATTTTGCTACAACGTATGCTATAGAAGCTGCTCGTTCTGATTTGTACTGGCAAGAACAATGTTCTCAGTACAATGTTTTTTGTGCTTTTTGTAATGGGAAACCAGCGGGAGTTGTAGAGCTTATGGTTTTGGGAAACTCTAGTACGAAGGCGGGTGTTTTTGGTTGGCTGTATGTTATGCCTGAATATCGTCGTAATGGAATAGCAAGCGCACTTATGCAGCACGTTATTGATTATGCAAAAACAGTTAAGGGTTGTCTGACATTGACTAGTTTGGTTGCTAGAAATAATGAGCCAAGTTTAAAGCTGCATGAAAAGTATGGATTTGCAAATATTTGGTATATTCCTTCATTTACTTTTACCATGAGACAATTGCGTTTTGCATAGGGTGTACTCATTTTTTAAGAAGGAGAAAAAGATGATTATTTTTTTGAACGGATGCTCATCTTCAGGTAAATCAACGATTATCACAGCGTTTCAACATACAGCTGAAACACCATGGCTTTCAGTAGGGATTGATACCTTTTGGGCAATGATGCCTAAAAATTATATTATGTATGGCCCCCATTCTCATGACGGTTTTTATTATGTTCCAGGACGTGACGGCCAAGGTCCAACAATGGAAGTTAAAAACGGTGAATTTGGTATGCAAGTTATGCATATGATTCCTCAGGTTGTTTCAACAATGGCTCAAAACAAGCTTGATCTTTTAGTTGATGAGGTGGTGCTAGAAGAGGATCTTTTAAAAGGGTATGTTCGTTATCTTTCTGAGCACACAGTCTATTTTGTCTGGGTTTCGTGCAATCTTAAGGTTCTTGAAGAACGAGAAATTTTGCGTGGCAACAGAGGACAAGGGCTTGCTCGCATGCAAATGAAGATTGTTCCCACGCTTGATTGGCCGTATGACTTTACGGTTGATACTACCAATGCTTCTGCATTTGATTCAGCGCAAAGTATTATGGATTTTGTCCGTAAGAATCCAAACCCTCAAAGTTTTAAGCAGCTTCAAAAGCGGTGGGGGCTTTAGAAATTTTGTTTTATATGATAATGATTTTTTTAATTCTTTAGCACAAGATGTATGTGTGCCCTCTGCGGGCAGCACCAAAGAGATTGCTTACCCAACCTCTTTGGAAACAAGGGTACAAACATGCTGTTTGACTGCTTTTGACGGATCAAACTCGGTCCAGCTCCTACGGGCTTAGGACCTCAAACAAGAGATCCTAATACGGAGCTACACATTTACGTTTTATTCACAGGAAGCAATGATATCTTTTCTATAAAAAAATCCATATCAGGCGGAACTGAGTTGTCGTCCGTTAGGGCGCAATGAAGATTGTAGCCGACAGGCGGTCAAACAGCATGTTTGCACCTTTGTTTCCAAAGGGGTTGGGTGAGCAACCTCTTTGGTGCTGCACGCATAGTGCACACGTACGTCTTGTACAATAATTTAAACTCTCAAAGTTTTAAGCAGCTTCAAAAGCGGTGGGGGCTTTAGAAATTTTATTCTGCATGATTATGTATGATTATGTATGTATTTAATTTTTAAGCTTGCGCCTTTTAAGTGAACACCTACATTTTCTGCAATAACCCTAATTCTGAAAATTTGAGCAGTATGTCCTACTTTCTTTCCAAAACTCGAGCTTAAAAATAATAAATTGAATTTTTAATTGCAAAAAATTATATAAATGTTATTCTGTTTGATATTAGTAATTTGCAATTACACTGCTAAGCCAGTAAAAATGGACTTAGGTGATTATGCAAATAAATCAAAAACAAATCAAAGTAATGGAGGTTACAATGACAAGACAAAAACTATCAATTATGGCTTTGGGACTGTTCTTTTTAATGAGTACACACCTTGCACAAGCTGCACAAGCAGGTAAATTTTTAAATTTTGCTCGTATGGCATCGGCTGCTGCGGCACGTGGTGCACAAGCGGTTAAGCAAAATAAACAGGCTCAATGGGCATGGGATCGTAAAGGTTCGTTGGCTACAGCTGGAGTTGGGTTAACAGCAGGGCTTGCAACTTACAAAGCATTTGAACAGTTTGAAGACAGTGAATATTTTAAACCAACGACTGCTGAGTTGTCCAAATCAACTGGTCAATCTACAGATGTTGAGGATGAAATTTTTGATGATGTTATAGCTCCGCATGGACCATTCGATGATACCGTTCAGTATACCTTTAAAAAATCTGAACGAGATTTTATAGAAAATGCTTTGGATATGTATTTAAAAAAGTTTTTTCATGAGCTTTTTTCTGATAATAAATGTGATATTCCTGAGAAAAAAAAGGAAGAAATAAAAGCACTTTTTAGATCTTATGGAATAAAAAATGTTTCTTTTAAAAGTTTTGATCCATCTGCACAAGCACCTAATATTGGAGTTATAAGATTTGGAGATTCTGTGGATATTTTTATAAATAAACCAGCCGAGAAAGTATTTCAGGATAGAATGCTGATTACTCGGTGGATTATTGGATGGCTGGAGAAGAAAAAATATATCTCTTATTACAGTGCTGATTTTTCTCCAGAAATGTTAGATGCGGTCATGCGTCATGAACTTGGCCATGCTGTCAATCAGCATTCTAGTACTAAAATCAAAATGTACGTTATTAAGTCATTAGGGCTTCTGTTTGTATATTTAAAATCAGGCCAAATAGCTTGTGTTGCAGTCGGTTGCATTTTAAATTTTTTAGATCTCTATATGTCTAGAGATATGGAACGTGAGGCTGATCAATTTGCTATGGACATTTTGGATGCAGAAGGAATTAAGGCATTACATGATTTTTTTGAAGTACTTGAAGAATTGTTTCCATCAAAGATTGATTCGAGTACCAATCCGTATCCAATTTTTAGTGAATTATTTTCAACTCATCCAACTAATCAAGAACGAATAGCATATTTTAAAAAGGCTTATGAAGAACGTAAAAAAATTGAATTAATTGAACAACAAAATCAAAGTAATGGAGGTTACAATGAATACAAAGAAACTATCGATAGCTGTTTTGGCAATCTTTTGCTTAACTAACGGCTCTCAAATAGCTGCTGCAGAAAAACCAACGCAGTTTAGTTTTATGAAAACGTTAACAAGTACAATAGCTGGAAAGTTATTTGGAAATGGTCGCCCAAAGCCACATCAATTACAAGTACAAGAAAATCTTTTTTCTGGATGTATGGGGGGGCAAAGAGCTACTGTTTTTCCTGCTGGTACAAAGGTAGATGAAGCTAAAACTTCTTCTAAACCAGGTAAAGGTAAGGTTTTCTTTCCATTATCAGTGGGGCCTAAAAGATCATTGAGTCGTAAGGAGCTAGAAAAGTTGCTTCCAGAAACTGCTTCTATTGAAGTTGTTGACGGTGATGCTGCTGAATCTGACGGGCAAGTTGCTGTAGAAATTGACGTTCAAGTTAATGACGGTGATGCTGAATTTGACGGGCAAGTTGCTATAGCAATTGATTATGATCTTGAAGTTACTGATGGCTGCTGTCTTGAATCTGATGGACAAGTAGTTATTGAAGTTGATTTTGGTCAACCACAAGAACCTGTAGTAGCTTTAACTGCTCTAACGTTTGAATTACGTCCTTCAACGGTTTACCCTATCAGTTCTTTTACACCAATAGGTGATGGACTGTACCTTGATGAAAATAATGAAATTCAATTATTAGAAAGTCCTGTACTGTCTCCAGTTATGGATGATGAAAAATTAGATGTGCATGAAGCTCGCGATGCTTTTGATATAGTGGCTGATGAAGTTGAATCTAGTGATGGTGCTAGTGAATCTGACGAACAAGAAACTAGTGATTCTGAAAGTGAAATTGATGAATCCGAACTTAATCTTGGTGGTCGATTTTATCAGCAAGGATGTGCAGTTGATCAAGAAGCGCTTGAATACTCAGTAGTTGAACCTGAACTCATTCATGAAGTTAATGCATTTTTTTCAAACTGGACTGAACCAGTTCCTCTAAGAAAAATAACGAGCAGAGTTACGTTTTAAAGTTTCCCTGTGTGGTTAAAAAAGTTAGAAATAAGCTCATTTTTAATTACTGTAATTGAATATATTGATTTTTAATTTTCGTACATGTTAATCTTATTAGTAAGGATAAGCGTAGTGCTTATTCAAGATTATTAATTTGCTTGAGCTTAAAATAAGCAAAAGCAGAGGGAGGATTCATCATGAAAAAACAGTTATTAGTGTTAAGCGTTTTAGCTGTATTGTCAGGGTCTTTGGTTAATGCAGCTGCTAGTAAGACACTTAGAGGTGTAGGTTCTAGAGAGGTATATGAACAGCTTTCGTCAAAACCTGTAGACCGATATTTATATAAATATTCAGATGGAAATTTATGTTATATAGTGCCTAGTACGACTGGAAGAGTTGGTAGTAATGGAACACTGCTAAGTAAAGTGGTATATGTAATAGAATATGATGGGCATTTTCATGAAATTACGAATCTTAATTCTAAACGGCTAGCTGGTTCTATTACAGTACCAGGTTATAGAAAATTTAATACACATACTGTATCTAGACCAAATGTTATTAGTCCTTTTACAGTTCAACCTTCTGAACCTTCACAAGATTAAGGGTCCATCCCTAAATTAGTAAAGCAATCTTAACATTAATTTGTTTACAAAGTTAATCTAGATCATAAAAAGGAGAGTGTAAAAGCTCTCCTTTTTTGTTGTTATAAGCGGATAAATTTGATCTTATTTTATATCTAGACATTAAAACTAGTGCATGCTGATTTTTATTAAGAGCTTATCCGAAAATAAAATTTTTAAAGAGTAAGTTACTATGGTTGTAAAAGAGACATTTTGATTAATGAGAATAGCTTAATTTGATAGAGTGTACAAACCATTGTTATATTTTTTATTTAAAAGTTTTCTATCATGGGGACTTTTACAAAGTAACATTTGGGTTACACACGCTCAATCGATCTGTCCAGAGTGCATAGCACTCTGACGCGATCTCATTTCACTGGTAATGACATAGTTAAAAGTTTATTAGCTTGCTCGATAAGTCTTTTATCTAAGCGTTGAATTTTCGTATAAGCTCTAAGAAGCGGCTATTTTTTAAGCCTAAAAAATTAAAGATAAGGTTTTTTTTAATTATCATATCTGAATATATTGATTTTTAATTTTCGTACATGTTAATCTTATTAGTAAGGATAAGCGTAGTGCTTATTCAAGATTATTTATGTTTGCTTAAGCTTAGAAAGGCGAAAGTAAAGGGAGAGTTCATTATGAAAAAACAGTTATTATTGTTAAGCGTTTTAGCTGTAGTATCAGGTTCTTTAGTTCAAGCTAGCGGTCATCATCATAGGTCGGGAGCAACTGTAAAAAAAATGACAGGAGATGGAGATCATTTTTATTTTAAAGACGGTAAGCTTGTACATGGTACTATATATCAGAAAACTGCTGGTAATGGTGAAGTTTCTTATTATTATAAAGGTTCACTTGGTATGCATCATACTTTGATTAAGGTCGATGGCGGCCAGTTCTACAACGAGTACTATGAGCTTAAAGGTAGCGCGTTGAAACCTTATATCATTAGTTCTTCTTATAAAAACAATAGAAAATTTTATAAAAAAACTTATGTGGAAAAAGATTCAAAGAATGGTAATTGGAAACCTGTTTCACAATAATGTTTCAACGCTTATAATTATTTTGCAACAATAACGAGTGCGTTATTGTTGAGTAGAAGAATATGAAAAAAGAGAGTGTAAAAGCTCTCTTTTTTTTGTGTAATACGTACTATAGAGAATATAAGAACTATTTTTATAGAGAAGGATCTATGGAACAGAAAAAACTGTCTACATACGGAGCCCTGTGCACAAAATATTATGATTGTAATGTGCCCGATATACATGGAGCTGAATGGCAATTGTATCTTTCTTATGCAAAAGAGTCTCAGGGGGCTATTCTTGAACCGATGTGTGGGTCAGGCAGACTACTTATTCCACTTTCAAAAGCAGGTTTTGTAATTGAAGGTTTTGATGCAAGTGATGAAATGCTCGATGCTTTAAAGGCTAAGGCAGCAAGTCAGTGTCCAGTGCAAGTGTGGAAGGGATTTATAGAAGATCTTGCTGTATATGAAAAATATACTTTAATCATGATACCAATGAGCTCGTTAAATCTTATTTCTGATAGCAAGACAGTAAAAAAAAGCTTGAGCGCTCTTTATGCAAGCCTTAAACCAGGGGGGCTTTTTGTATTTGAATTGATGATGTCTTCGTTGTTTCAAACAGTAGAGACGCAGGTTCCTATTATTTCTGAATTTTCATTACCGAATAATACTATGATACGAGTAACAAAAGTGCATCAGCCCCCTGTAGATGGTTTGGTTACTACTCAATCAGATTATCTGTTGATCTCAGGAGAGAATGTTTTGCAGGCTGAAACAGAAATCTATACACTGCGATTTTATACTCCGGATGAAATGGAAAACTTGTTGAAAAATGTTGGATTTAAAAAAGTACAAAAAATTAAAGCATTTGATAGAAATAGTAATGCTCAATCTAAAGATCCAGTCATGATTTTTGAGGCATTAAAATAACGAAAGACTTAATGGGAAAGACACACATTATTGCACGCGCAATTATTATGGATAATGATCATATGCTTGCGTGCGTAGGTAAGAAAAAAAATCAAAATAAAAGAACACATCTCTTTTTGCCTGGTGGTCATGTTGAACATAAAGAACCAATAAAGGATGCTCTTATCAGAGAGTTAGAAGAAGAGCTTGGGATGAAAAGCTCGATAGTCAGATTCTTAGGAGTTGAAGAATATTCTTTTGATTCGGAAGATAGTTCAAAATGTCATCTTCATGAACTTAATTTTTATTTTGAAGTTTTTGTTCCTGGACTTTCAAGTGCAATTATTCCAAAATCTCCAGAAGATCATACTGAATTTGTATGGATTACCCCTGAAGATCTTGAAGGTTCAACATTTTATCCAAATGGATTAAAACCTATACTGCAACATTGGCTTCAAGCTGATTATGAAAAAGCGTTTAGATCGCATATCGTTACGAAAGGGAAATGATGATGCAAAAAAAGTGTGTAGCTTTGGTTCTTCTTTTAAGTGGATTACAAAATTCTCTGTATCCTGTCTATCAAAGTTATGGAAAGCCTAAAATGTTGGAAACGATTCTTGGAAGGTATATCGCTGTAAAAGATGCAGGGATTGATTTTAAAGATCGTGAGTTAGAGCAACATGAAACATTTCAAGAGCTTCCGAATGAAGTGACTCATCAGGATGGGTTTATTATTCCTAATTTACGTACGAGCCCTAAGGTTGGGTGGCTTTTTTTTGCGAAGGTTATATTACCTGATGATGATTTTGAATGGTTCACCATTACTCAAAATGCAGATATTCGTATGTTAAAACGTACATTTCAGGAAAATGTTTCTTTTTATACTGTAAAAGCAGGTGATGATTTTTTAAATACATTGAATGTAGATTCGTTAATTTAAAACCGAAAAAAATCTTACTTGTTCTTGTAAAAGTTGATTGCAAAAAAACTTAATTTCTACAATGTCATCACGAGCAATAGGGGTGATAGTCACGTTCGATAGAACGCGTGGCGCCCGACTGACCGTGGTGACCCAGTCGTTACTTTGTAAAAGTCTTTATAAAAATAAAAAATTACGTAAAATATGATTTTTTCTTGTAACGCCTGGGTCACCACGGTCAGTCGATCTATTCAGCGTGCTTTGCACTCTGATGCGATCTTATATCTCTGGGCATGACGGAGAGAGTTTTGTTCTCGAATTAATGAACTTTTATACATAAAAGCTTACCTGAAAATAGAATTTTAAAGAGTGAGCTACTATTGTTAAAAAAAGACCTTCTCATTAATGAAAGCAGTTTATTTTCTTATGTCATTACCAGCAAAACGAGAGCACAGCACAGTGCGTAGCGCTGTGATAGCGTGAGTAAGCGTGTGTAACCCAAATGTAACAGGAAAAAATCATCTTTAATTCTATAGAGTGTATAATCCATCACTTAAGCTCTAAAATAAATGAAGTTTTGTCATTGCATTTGTGAACATATACAAACAAAAAAGTCTGTCTTTTTAAAGACAGACTTTTTTGTTCTTGGACTTGTATAACGCTACTTAAAAATAAGCAGGTTATCTAAATCTTTAGATATTATTCATTATCCTTGAATGTGCGTGCTGGGCGCGCAGAATCAAATGGTTTTCTTGTGCCGCCAAATCCACTGCTTGAGCGTTTTTTAAATCCGCCGTTATCAGAAGATGAAGAGTAATCTTTTTTGAAGCTTGGGCGTCCACCATCTGAAGCACCATCAAAGGTGCGACGAGGTCTGAATGGACGATCTGAGTCTCCACCGAAAGAGCTACCACCTTCAGCTGAATCACCAAAACGTTTTTTTCTGAAATCGCTTCCGCCTCGGTTTTCACCAAATGAGTCGTTTCTTTTGAAATCACGTTTGAATCCATCATTACTTCTGAATGGTCTGTCTGATGAATCGCCAAAACGAGGAGTTCTTCTTTCAAATGGCTTTCCTGCAGAGTCTCCACCTTGATCATCAAAAGATTTTCTGAAGTGAGGTTTTCTGTCGCCTGAGAATGAATCACTTGAGCGTTCTCTTCTGAATGGGCGTTCTGTACGTTCCCCTCCAAAAGCTGAATCTCCACCAAATGATTTTTCAAAACGTGGTTTACGTTCAGGTCGTTCAAATGAAGCTGAATCAGTTGATCCTGTTTCTTCTGAGCGTTCGCTTCTGAATGAGCGACCACTAGATGGGCGATCTGATCCACCAAATCTGCTACCACCACCACGACGATCTCCGCCGCGACTTCCACCACGATCACCACCGCGTTTGAAATCTGATCCACCAAAGCGAGTTCCGCCTCCGGTTCTACGACGGCCAGGACGTTCTGAAAGAGATGCTCTATCAGAATCAGTGATGCCACTTTCGCTGTTAGCAAAACGGTCGATAATTTTCCAATTTTTAGAATCTTTAGGAGTTACAAGACACATTGCAAAACCTTCAGCTCCTGCACGTCCTGTTCTACCGATACGGTGAATGTAATCTTCTGGATTTTGAGGTAAATCAAAATTGACGATGTGACGAACATGAGGAATATCAATACCACGAGCAGCGATGTCAGTTGCCACTAGAACGGAATAAGTTCCTTTTCTGAATGAAGCAATAACACGTTCACGTCTGTTTTGACGTAAATCACCATGTAAGGCAATAGCTTTGAAATTGAAATCACCAAGTTTTTCAGCAAGTTTTTCAGTGTTCCATTTTGTTTTAACAAAGATGATGGTTGATTCTTGGTAAGTTGCAAGTAATTCAATAAGTTTAGCTTCTTTTTCAGCTTCTGAAACGAAAACAACTTCTTGTTTAATTTTTAAAACTGGAGATGATTCTTTACCAATTGCAACGCGTTCAGGATTGATTAAATAGCGTGATGCAGTTTTAATAATGTTGTTTGGAATAGTTGCTGAGAACATCAACGTTTGGCGTTCTTTTGGAACTTGTTTGATGATTTGTTCGATTTGTTTTTCAAATCCCATATCAAACATACGATCAGTTTCATCAAGTACTAAGAAGTGAGTATCTTTGAAACTCAAAGTTCCTTGTTCAAGATGATCGATGATACGACCTGGTGTACCTACAATGATAC
>CANNMA010000030.1 GCA_947505805.1 bacterium | reverse complement strand
AAAGCAATTTCATATTCAGGCTTCTTATTAACAAATTGTAAATACCAAAGGATAGAAGGGAAATGAGTATCTATGTGAGCTCCATTTATTATTGGATTAATTGATAATTTTTTATCAACAAAAGTAATAATAATTTCTTTTATCAAAGGTAGTGATAAAGGCGAAATATCTTGATAGGCATAATAAATGGGCGGCAGCCCTAGAGAGTTTTTATTATTTAATGAGACATTGTATTTTGTTAGCACCGATATCAAATGAGCATCTTTTCTAGCGGCAGCATAAAATGGAATTGACCAATAAAAACCTGCTTGAAAATCATTAAAGTTTCTTGTCATATCATATGAAGCAACATTATTTTTTTTGAAAAAATTATACATTTCTTCTGCTTGATTACCAGAAGCATGATAATCGTGAAGCCATTTTGAATAAATAAAAGCAACATAATTAGATTTGAGTTTTAAAAAGTCAGAAATTTTTAAATGCATAAAAGATGTCAGAGATGTTACAACATGCTCAATAACTTTTTCTAACTCATTAGAAAGCTCATAAGAATCAATTGATTGAAAAAATGAGTGTAGAGGCCCTATATCAACAAATCCTTTTAGCTCGAAGGGTTTTTCTGGAATTGAACTATCTATAACGTTTATGTCTAAATTAGAATTAATTTTTTTAATAGAAATACGGTGAGCTGGTGTTGAGAGCGCTTTTGAAAGTTCTTCGAAAGTTGTTGTTTTTATGGCAAAAAGACTGTTTAGAACAGTAAGAATATTTTCTGAACTCGAAGCAAGTTCATAATTTTTTTTAGAGTAAAGAATGCCATCTGCAGAGCGATCTGATACAAGATTAACGAAATCAGTGCTTGATTGTTGGTAATAATTTTTTATATAAGGATCGTTATGTTTTTTTAAAAATTCAGCAAATAAAGATGTAGAAAATTCTTTGGAGGTATATAAAGATTCTGGAAGCAAAGAGTAATCCAGCGTTTTGGTGCGAGGATTATAGAGTAAAAAGTTAATGATAGTTTGAACTGATTGCTCAACGCAGAAAGGTGTTATAGGCGATCCCTTATAACTTTGTCGCAAAAAGGGTGTTATAAGTTCTTCATAGTTATGTTTAGCGCCCATTTTTATTGTTAACAGTTCAATCCATTCAATAGGATTGTAGTCTGCAAGGGGGTTGCTAAAAGATAATGGCGCTGTAATTTCTACGGTATCTTTTTCGCTGAGTTCTATAAGTGGGGGTGCTCCCATAGCAATGGCATATGTATTGAGATCGTCTCTTGACTGTGATTCCATATAAACAAGAGCCAGAATCATTGTTTTTAATAGTGTGCGATTACAGGATTCCATTTCTTTAAAAAGTCGACGTAATTCATTTCTAAAATCACTTTCTTTTTTAATAGTATTTGGATTGTGTAAAGTTAGGAATTTATAATTTTCCCAGCATTTTTTTTCAAATTCATCATGAAGAATTAAAAAATCTAGGCCGTTGGGTTTTTTAATTTTCTCAAATAGAGTTCCCTTGTATAAGCGTTGTGCAAGATCTATAGCAAGGGTTATTGAAATTCCTAGCGTAGGGTTTCTAGGGGATGTTGTTCTTTCAAGTTTATTATCTGCAAGTTTAAAAAGACGATGAGCAACTTCTTGTTCATGAGAAAGATGTTCGGGCATTACAGTCCATGAATTGTGTGCTTTGCAGTCATAAATTAAGCTTGCAATTTCTCCATTAAGAGCAAAAAGTGCTCCTAAAACAGGAGACCACGAGTAATCCTCTTCTGGCAGCTTAAATGAGCTTTTCCAGAGATCTTTTGTAGGGGGTGTTGGGAGCGTAAAAAAGCTAAAGCCTAACAATGTAAGTATTACTAGTAGTTTGTTTTTCATTATGTTCTCCATTTATAATATTTCTATTATAATTATATATTATTTAATAAAAATGTCAATAACTGTAATTTAGATATAAGTTGAGCGAGGGTGAGCTTAAAAAAGGGAGTTAGGAGTTAGGTGGTATTGAAGTCGCTCTAAAACATTTTTTTAATGACCGGCTTATTTTTTAAGTTGCCATTTTTTAGTAGTGGGAGTAGAATCCGCTCCAATTATTGTTAGTGTTTTTAACATACGGAGATAAAATATGAAAAAAATATCATTGGTTCTTTTACTGTCATGCGTTGCGGTACACAGTGAATTTGTTGTTGCCGCTGCAGCACAAAAGTCTGAAGACTTAACATTAGTTCCATTAGCGCTTCCAGTGCTTGGAGCAGCATCATTTGGGGCTAATCGAATTGGTTCTGTTGCTAGAGCGGCGTGTGGATCTACTGAGATGGGACAGCTTGCGCTTAATGGACTTGCCTTGACAGGTGCTGGTGCTTTAGGTGCGCATGTGTATCAAAATATTGGTACTCCCAATAAATTAACAAGAGCAGCAGCTTCAGTTGGTTTTGATTCTCCAGTACTTGTAAATGGTGGATTAACAACGGCGGCTATTTTTTCAGCAAGAAAATTATCACAAAATCTTTTAGGTGTGACTACAGAACAATCGATCGATTTTTACAGAAATGTTTGTATTGGCGCAGGAGCTTTGTTAGCAGTTAATGCTGGGTATCAAGCAGTTAGTAAAAAAGTTATTGATTTTTTGATGAAAAAAAATTTAGAAAAAAAAACCTTTCAACCATCTGTTAATTTTGAAGAAGTTAGCGACACTGAAAACTCATTACAAGATAAAACAGAAAGTGCTCATCAGTAATAGAACAGTGATAGAATAAAAAAAGCCTCTGTAAAAAGAGGCTTTTTTTATTGTTATGATGAATTTACATTCATCAACGAGAATTAACTTTACATTAATTCGCTAGTTATTCTGGCAAATTCAGCTTTTGCTTCAGCAAGTGCTTGATTGATATTTCTTAAATGAGTTGGATGTATTGAGCCATACTCATTATTGCCGCGCCTTGCTGCAACGTAATTCAAGAATGCTGAATATGAAATAATTGTATCAGCAAGCTCAATAACACGTGCAGGAATAGTTTCTAATGAATGCTGGTGGATCCCTGCGATTTCTCTAACTGTTGGCAAACTTGTTATGTCAGAAAGATTTACATTAAATCCTCTAAATCGATTACCAGGGGTCATCGTTTGCGCAAGTTGATTCGTATCCTGAATAAGAGTTGAAAGAGCTGCTCTATTTACATATCCTGTTGGTGTTTGCGGGGCTCTTTCTAAAGGAGCGAAAGCTGGAGCTACTTGGGGAGCTATCCTAGGAGTAGGTGGTTGAGGCGCTGAAGCATGAACGATAGGTCTTGCAACTGGAGTAGCTGGCATAGTTCTTAAAGGAGTGCTAGGTTGTTCAGCCATTTTTGAGCGATCAGCTCTTGCTTTAAGTTTACCTGCTAATTCACTTAGTAAAGCAGTGTCTTGACCATTAAAAAGTCTTTCGGCTGCAAGTCTGCGTGACCGAGGTATTCGTTCAAGAGGTTGTAATCTTGCGGCTTCAAAAAAGCTTGAATATTGAGGTATTTTTTTACATTCGGATAAGTTTTTTATGAATTGTATCTGATCACCTTTATCAAAATCGTTTAGTATTTCTGTTGTGAAAAAAACTTTAATAAGTTCTCTTGAATGGGAATTGACCATTTCTTGGTCAATAAGATTTCTAGCTTGATTAAGCTCTCCAAGTGTTATGATTGTAGTAGTTCTATTTCGGCAGATAGGGCATGCGGAATCATGATGTTGATTTACTAAGGCATTAAGGCAATCGGCGTGAAATCCATGACCGCATTCAGTTCGATACTGAGTACGAATATCGAGCATGAATGGTGTTTCTGTGTCATAGCAAATAGCACAAATATTATTTCCATCACCATCAGCAGTTGCTGAAGATAGGGGCGAATTATGTGAGCTTATAATGAGTACTAGGGATAATACCCCTAAAAAAGTAGTTTTTTTCATATAATAACCTTTCCATTTATTTTTATATGTTGACTATTATTAATAATATAAGAAAGAGTATAAATGTCAAAATAAATAAAAAAAATTATTAATCAGAAATAAAAATAAGCTTAATAAGCTCATTTAAAATAAAAGGAGAGTTTTTTACAATGAGAGAGATTTTTTGATTTGTGGGTCCATATCGGTTTGAATTGGACCAGTGGTTAGTCCGCGAATGAACTGATACACATACGGGTTATCGCATTCCCAGATTGTTTTAGCGCTACCAAAATATTGAATTTTGCGATCATACAAAAGAGCAACATTATCAACATATTTAAAGATTTCAAGGTCATGAGAAATAACGACTGAAGTAAGATTAAGCCGTTTTTGCATTGAAGTAATGAGTTCATGAACAATGCGAGTTGTAATAGGATCAAGACCAGTTGTTGGTTCATCGTAGAGAACAATTTTTGGATTGGTGACCAGCGTTCGCGCAAGGCCTACTCGTTTTCTCATACCACCTGAAAGTTCTGATGGATATTTATAAAGAGTGTCGGCTGGAGCAAGATCAACAAGTTCTAGTTTTTCTTTTACAATAGGCAAAACTTCATCTTCAGGGATTCCATTTTCAAGAAGCGGTAGCCCTATATTTTCAAATACATTTAATGAGTCAAGCAGTGCTGCAAATTGAAATACATAACCGACTTTATGAAACACTTCTTCAGCAGCTTTTCCAGAAAGTGCAGTGATATCAACTCCATCAATTAAAATAGAACCTTCAGTTGGTTTTATCAGTCCTATAATTTGTTTTAAAAGAACTGATTTTCCTTCACCTGATTTTCCAATAATGCATGTCATTTGGCCATCAGGTATTATAAGACTGACCCCGTCAGTTATCCAAGGGCCAGTATCCGAGAATCTTTTTTTGACGTTATTGAGTTGTATCATGGGGTCTTTCTAAAAGAGCATCGCGGTTAAAAAGTAGTTGGCAATCAAGATTAAGATTGAACTGATAACAACACTTTGCGTTGTTGAAAGTCCAACTCCTTTTGCACCACCTGTTGTCATAAACCCTTTATAACATCCAATCCAGGAAAAAATGATTCCGAACGCTGATGCTTTAATGAGTCCACCTGTGATATCAGAAAGTTCAAGAAATGTTTTGATTCCATTAATATACTGTTCGCCATTCAAATTAAGAACGTATACACAGACACAGTATCCACCAATGATTCCAAACATCATAGAAAAGAGTGTTAAGAAAGGTAAAATGATTGCAGCGCCCAGAACTCGTGGAACCATAAGATATTGAAACACATTAATACATAATGTTCGTAGTGCATCAATTTGTTCGGTAATTTGCATGGTGCCAAGTTCTGCGGTAATAGCAGATCCTGCTCGGCCGGTAACCATTAATCCTGTAAGTACAGGACCAAGTTCTCGTGTTAAACTGAGTGCTACAACAGGGCCGATAAATTCTTCAGCACCAAATCGTTTAAATCCAATATAACTTTGGAGCGCAAGTACTCCGCCTGAAAAAACACCCGTTAAAAGAACAATACTTAAAGAACCAACTCCAATAATACTCATCTGGTCAAAAAGTTTGTGTAACTTCAATTTTGAAGTGAAAAATGTTTTAAAAACTTGCAGTAGAAAAAGAAATACCTGCCCTAAAGTATTTAAGGTACTAATGGAATATGATCCTACCGCTTGAACAAATGATATCAGCATAGAGTTCTTTCATTCTTATGAGAAAGTTGCCTGATTGCTTTTAGCGTGATTGTTGTGTACGAAGAAGAGAAAAACCTTTAGATCTGCTTTTCATCAATGCAAGAGATAATGATCCAGTCATAAAAAGCGCTAATAAAACCCAAGTAGCTTTTTGAAAAAGATCTTGTCCACCTGATCCACCAAAAAGCATTTGAGCGCCACCACCCATAGATCCAAGGCCAAGACTACCTTTACCTTTTTGCCACATGATTAAGAAAATCAAAAGGAATGAAAGAAGCACAAAGCAGCTTGCTAAAAATCCAAATAACATAGTGTAATACCTCATTAAATTAATCTTTTATATATTGTCTGACCAAGATACTATTTTTTTTAACTATAGGGAAATTGAGCTTATTTATGAAAGTTCAACCTTTCCATTTTTGATTGTTGCAGTTATAGATTTTGCCTCTGGATGCTTTAAAAGAAATTGTGATAAGGGGACTGTTACATATTCTTGAATAGCTCTTTTGAGAGGCCGTGCTCCAAATTCTTTAACATATCCTTTTTCAGCAATAAAGGTTTCGACTGATGGATCAATAGTAAGGGTCGTATGTTTTTCTTCGAGTCGTTTAATAAGTTTTTGTATATGAATTCGGGCAATAGCAAGGACCTGCTTTTCATTAAGTGAGTTAAAAAATACAATAGCATCAATTCGATTTAAAAATTCAGGCTTAAAGACCCTATAGAGTTCTTTGTTGATTTCTTCTTTTACTTTTTCATCCATTTCTTTTGCCGCAAGAATCAGATGTGATCCAATATTTGAAGTCATAATGATGATACAATTTTTGAACGAAACTTGTCGTCCTTGCCCATCGGTTAAATGACCTTCATCAAGGATCTGTAAAAAGATATTAAAAACATCTGGATGTCCTTTTTCAATTTCATCAAAAAGTATAACACTATAAGGATTTCTGCGTACTTGTTCAGTTAATTGACCGCCTTCTTCGTATCCTATGTATCCAGGAGGAGCACCAATAAGACGAGCAACTGCATGTTTTTCCATGTATTCTGACATATCAATACGAATAATTTTGCGTGGGTCATGAAAGAGAAAATCGGCGAGCGTTCGTGCAACTTCTGTTTTACCAACTCCTGTTGGCCCTAGAAATAAAAATGATCCGATAGGACGGTTGGGATCGGTCAGTCCCGTACGATGCATTTGAATAGCATGAGCAATTTTTGAAACAGCAGCATCTTGCCCAACAACATTGCTCTGCATGTACTCTTCCATTTTCAGAAGCTTGTCATTTTCATTTTTTTGTAATTTTTCGACCGGTATTTTTGTCCAACGAGCAAGTACTTGAGCAATATCTTGTTCGTCAACTTCTTGTTTGACTAAGCAACTTTTGAGATCTTTGAGTTTTTCTTGTTGTTTGCTGAGTTCTTTTTCAAGATCAACTAATTTTCCATATTTGATCTCAGAAGCTTTTGCGTAATCTCCAAGCCGTTCTGCTTGTTGGTAGCGATAATTGGCATCATCAATTTTAGTTTTGATATCATTAATTTTTTCTAGGGGTTCAGTTTCTGCTTTCCATTGGCTGTATAGTTTCTTGTGTTCATCTTTAATTTCAGCAAGTTCCTTTTCAAGTAGCTTTAATCGTTCTTTTGAAGGGACATCATCCTTCTCTTTTTTAAGAGCTGCTTTTTCAACTTCTAGCTGATTAATTCTGCGCTCTAACTTATCAAGAGCTTCGGGTTGTGAATCAATTGACATACGCACCATTGAAGCTGCTTCATCAACTAAATCAATTGCTTTATCAGGCAAAAATCGATCGGGAATATTTTTATCAGACAGTAAAACAGCACTCACAAGCGCTTGATCTTTAATGCGAATTCCATGATGGAGTTCATATTTTTCTTTAAGGCCACGTAAAATAGAAAGCGCATCTTCGGGAGTTGGCTCTTCTACGTAGACTGGCTGAAATCGGCGCTCAAGGGCAGCATCTTTTTCAATATATTTTTTATACTCTTTAATGGTTGTCGCGCCAATACAATGTAAAGTCCCACGAGCAAGAGCTGGCTTTAAAAGGTTTGAAGCATCCATCCCGCCACCAGACGATCCGGCTCCTACCAGCATATGCATTTCATCAATGAATAAAATAACGCTGTCTTGAGCATCTTCAACTGCTTTAAGTACATTTTTAATTCGCTCTTCAAATTCTCCTTGGAATTTTGCACCAGCTATTAAAAGACCAAGATCAAGTGAAAAAATCTGTTTATTTTCAAGGCTTTCAGGAACGTCCCCTGCAATAATTCGTTGAGCTATGCCTTCTACAATTGCTGTTTTTCCAACTCCTGGTTCTCCAATGAGTACAGGATTGTTTTTTGTTCTACGAGACAAAATTTGAATTACGCGACGAATTTCTTCATGCCGTCCAATTACAGGGTCAAGTTTTCCTTCTTGGGCTTGCTTTGTAAGATTTTGAGTAAATTTTTCAAGAATTTGATATTTGCTTTCAGCATTTTTATCAGTGACCTTTTTACCTTTTCGCATAGTTTTTATTTTTTCTGTGATTGCTTTTTGAGTGAATCCCATGCGTTCAAAAAAAGTTCGAACAACAGGTCTTAGATCGGTTGAAAGGGAAAGCGCTAATAGAATATGCTCAAGGCTAATATATTCATCTTCAAGTGAGTTTGCTTCTTTTTCGCAGGTTTTAAGAAACTGTTCCATTGCTCGATCTATACCAAGTTGGCCATTCGAAGAAGGGCTTTGAGGTAAACTTTCAACTTCTCGTTTAGTAATAAGTGCAAGTTCATGAGTTGGCATATCAGTCATATTAAAAAAAGTCAGACAAAATTCGTTTTCAAGCGCAGCTGCAAGAAGGTGAATTGGCTGAAGAATAGCGTTATGATTTTTTATGGCTACTTGTGCAGCATTATTTATCAGTTCCTGACTTGCGGTTGTTAACTTTTCCGTGTTCATAGGTACCTTTCGATCGTAGAGTTCGATGATAATGAATAGCGAAATGATGCGCATAATTTCTCAAACAGATTAACAGCTTACCATGATCAGTTGCAACATCGATAGGAAATCCTTCTGGATAGGCATCACAAAAAATAATTTCTTCTCGTTTAGCAAGGCTTAGGCATGGGGTGTTTTCTAAAAGCGGTACTACAGCGCTTCGTTGGCCTTTGCCTCCGTCAATTAAAACAAGGTCAGGTTTTTCATCTGGATTTTTATACCGTCGCTTTACGATTTCATTGAGAGCCGCATAATCGTTTTGAATAGTAAGTGTTTTTATTTTGAATCGTCGAAATGCATTTTTATCCGGTATTCCCTCAGTAAATCTGATGCATGATCCTACAATTGAATTGCTTTGAAAATGGGAAATATCAAAACAATCTATCGTCTGTGGGGGCCTAGGAAGTTGAAATATATCCTGCAATTCATGAGCTACTTTTTGATAATCAAATGATAAAGCTGGTAATGCTTTAAAAATAATTTCATGGGCATACTTTTCAGGAGTAAATTTTGTTTCTAACGTTTTAAAAATCGTATCTATACTCGTCATATAGTTATGAAGGGTTCGTGCTTTTTCAAAAGCAAGATTATTTGTATGTTTTTTAATTTCTTTTGTTAGGCGCTTAATAAAAACGGTTCGTTTTTGTTCTAAGGCATCAACGGCAAGTTCAACTCGAGAAAGGTAATCAGTAGGATCAAATGTTACAAGGCATGTTCCTGCGCATTTTCCAAGATGGTATTCAAGGCATCCATTAGCAATCGTTTTATTACAACGATAGAGCTGAAAGGTAGTTAGTAAATAATCAAGAACACTGCGTGCTTGTTGTTTATGAATAAAAGGACCAAAATAGCGGCCTTTTGCTGTTTTGGTGCGTACCAATTTTAAAGCAGGCAGTGGATCTTCTGTTACTAAAAGATATAAAAATGGTTGTCCTGATTTTAGGAGTACATTGAATTTTGGCTGATATTTTTTAACCAAATCAGCTTCTAAAAGGAGCGCCTCTGTTTCTGATTGTGTGATGATATAGTCAATTTCAGTGGTTTCTGAAAGAAGTGCATTCACCTTCCAATCAGTTTTTTGTTTTTGAAAATAAGAAGCTATTCGTTTTTTAAGTATTTTGGCTTTCCCAATGTAGAGAGTTGTTCCACGATTATTCTTAAAAAGATAAACGCCTGGGAGTGTTGGTAAAAGAGTTGCTGTAAGTATCATATTATCCTGAAGGGAGGGGGCTTGAGATTGGTGGGCCATTATTAATAAGATTTGCCTGCTGTGTAGAAGTTTTTGGATTACTAGAAGATCCTTGTGCTAGTCCATTATTTTGTATATTCAAAATATTAGAATTTGCAGGTTGCGGATGGCTAAGATTATAAAATGCTTGGCGTTGCTTTTCAGCAGCTGCGGCAGCTTTTGCTTCTGCTGCTTTTACTTGTGCTTCTTCTGCTGCTATTTGTGCTTGTTGCGCAGCTTCGATCGCAGCTTGATATGAAGTAACTTGCTTTTGAATTTTTTCAGATAAGGTTTTTCCTGATTTGCTTTGCGCTAGAGCATTTTTATAGGTATTTGTAAAAGTATTAGGCCATGCATTTGTTGTTTGTGTAGCGGTAATGCCTGGCCATCCTCGGGGAGTTTGCATTGAAATTGAAGGCAGTTGAGAAATAGAACCATTTTTTGAATTGAGTGAAAACACTATCCCACTTACCAAGCTTACAGCGTTGGTGATATTGTTTTGTGAAGAAAGTGGATATATCGATTGATCTGCTCCTGGGACAGATCCAGGTTGGGAAATGTTTACAAAAATAAGATAATCAAGTCCAGAAAGATTAGGAGTGAATGATTTACATGAATAGATATGAAGACCTTCTGTAACAGAATTAAGACCCTCTATTACTATGTTTTGGAAGGCAAAAGAACCTTCTTCAGAATAGTAATATGCTTGTTGAGCGGTAGTGATAGAAGTTATGAGTTCCTTACGCAGTGAACTGTTTTGTTGGCTGTAAGCAGTCAATGCGTCTGGATAGGTAAGTACAAATGTACCACTTGAGTTATAACACTTTCCGGTCACAAGACTCACAAGATATTGAGTTGTATTTGTTAGAGCATTTCCTAGCGTTGCTCCTGACCCCATAAGAGGTTGTCCAAGATTTGCTATAGTTCCTAATGCTCCTGGAGGATTTGAAAGACTTACAACATAATCACTAAATCCTGCATACGCTAAAGTTTTTGGAGCGATTATTCCTGTTGCCATGGTTCTATAAACATATGTTCCTTGTGCAATGTCTAAGTCAGAATAAGGAGTAAGTTTCCATCCAGCAAATGAAGGGGTTAGTGCTTGTGTGAGTTGAGTAGTCCATTGCTTTTCTCGTTTGAATTCAGTCATAAGGGTTCCTGAATTTGTATAATTTTGAGCAACTGTGGCATTGGAAGTTTTTCTTTGTTCAGAGACGACAACTGATTGTTGTGGGCTTAGTATTTGGTATTCAACAGCAGCCCCTGATGTAATAACTCCGTATGAGCCAGTATACGACTGGGTTGATGTATACTTAATCTCTTGCATAAGCTTTTCATAGGGGATCATCATTGCAGAACTGAATGGTGTTGTAGTTACTTGCTCTGACCAATAATAATGTTGATTGATTCCTTCTTCATAAAATGTTGTTTGGATTTGGTTTCCTGCTATTTCCATTGACATAATGTACCATGTTCCTGCTTTAAACCAAGGGCTTTGAGTTCTATTTTGGGGCCTTTGATTGCTTACTATAAATTGTGCTGGTCCATGTTCATAGACTCCTAAGGCAGGTTTGTTTTGAGTACTATTATTTTGGTAGCAAATGAATGCTTTTGCATTTTGATCATAATTATAAAGATAACGATTAAAGGTATTCAGGGGGTTCCAAGCAGCTTCAAAGTTTTGCTGAGTATAATTATTTCTATTTTGAGCAACTGTTTCAAAATTGGTATTTAATGCATGTAAAAAATTGGTATCGAGATGATTTTGATTGTAGTAGATACCGATGTAAAAATCTCCATCTGATTCATAAATAACGCGCCATCTTATTTGAAGAGTAGAGGTGCTTTTTGTAAGATTACAAAGGTCTTTTTGAGCTATAAAATGAGCAGATTGGGTTTGATTTAAAGATGAATTTTGTTGATTAATCATAGCATCAACGGTATTAACTGATTCTCCTG
>CANNMA010000029.1 GCA_947505805.1 bacterium | reverse complement strand
AGCAGTCAAGCAGCATGCTTGCACCCTTGTTTCCAAAGGGGTTGGGTGAGCAACCTCTTTGGTGCTGCCCGCAGAGGGCACACGTACGTCTTGTGGTATATATGATTAACTCATAAAAAAATCTGTAGTCGTCGAAACTAAGTTATTGTTCGTTACGGTTTACCAAATCTCTTTGGCGATGCACGCGGAGTGCATACCTACATTTTCTTCTAAAAACATAATTAACTAATGAACTTCTGTTTTCGGATAAGCTCAATTAAAAAAAATAAGCTTTATTTTTTATATTTGAAAAAAATTAAAAATACGTGCATGTTTACAAAAAGGTGCATTTCTATTATATTTATTCTAATAGTCAAGTATTTAAGCGGGCTATTGAATCTAGAAATATTTTAATTTTTAAGGAGGTTCTTATGAAAATAAGATTATTATTAGTATGTATGAGCTTATTCAGTGCGTTTTGTATTGATGCAGCTTCAAATGATGCTCAAGAAGATTTTTTTGAAGAAGAGTTAGTGGTGTATGATTCATCTTTGGATGGTGAAAGTAATGATGATGTTGAAGTGACATTGGTTGCTAGGAATGAAAGCAATGAATCTCAACTTTCTCCTTCTGCTCATTTTGCACGATCAGATTTATCAGTAATTCCTGGAGTGGGGAATATAACTCCTCATGGGTTTGCTTCAAGTGGGCGGTCGACTTTTTTAAGCCCAGTCGCTTTAGCTTCTACTGATCAGTCTTCGCGATCAAGATCTCGTTCTAGTTCTGGTATTGGGGATAGAATTAAGCGTTGGGTTGGAAATAAAGTTCAAAAAATGATGGGTGGTCGTCCTTCTGAAACTCCTCCAACAGCTACTGATTTGAATATCCATCTTTCGGCGTCTGTTCAGGATCTTAGGTCAGCGACACAGTCTGATGTTGCTGGTAATGATGATTTCCAGCCATCTGAAATTCATGAAGATCATTCTCGTTCTGCTGCTCCTGTATTGATAAGTTCACGTAATTATCGTCTTACTCAACAAAATGGAGTTCAATCATCTGCAGAAGCTATTCGATTATCAAACGAAATGACGATTGCTAGACCAGTGGAAGAAGTTGTTCCATCTGCTCCTAGAATAAGAAGATTAATGAGTGGTTGTTCGCTTGCTCCTTATACGGGTACAGCTTTACAATTGAGCGATGATGCGCAGACTGCATTACATTTGAGTGGTCAGAATCAACAGTTAGGCGTAGAAGATGCCTATCAAATACCTGAGGTGAAAGAGTATGAGTATTCACCTTTTCTTGCACTACTCGACGAACAAGATGATTTAGGTAGAGTGTATGCGGCACCGTTTGCTCATGCACCAACACCAGCCCCTCGATTAAGGTCAGCGATTCCTCTTCAAAATAATGATGTTTGGGTAGAGATTGATGCTTTGTATGAAGATATAATGACGTCAGCAGATTCTACAGAACCTGTTTCTGATATCTAAGCGTTGTTATATAAATATGGTGTAAAAAGTTGCTCCCAAAATTGTCCTCGAGTTAATGGACTTTTGTTTTTGGATAAACACTAATAAAAAACCCCTGGTAAAACAGGGGTTTTTTAATTTAAAAGATAATGGTGCTTATTTTTTCTTGCGCATATTAGCGACAAGAATCTTTTTGCGAAGACGGATACTTTGAGGAGTTACTTCTATCAGCTCATCGTTTCCAATCCATTCCATACACATTTCAAGAGTCATTAATCGTTTTTGAACGATCTTTGCTGCTTCATCAGTACCTGATGCTCGCATATTGGTAAGCTGTTTAGCTTTTGTTGGGTTGACGTCAAGGTCATTATCTCGAGAATGTTCACCAATAATCATACCTTCATAGACTTCTTCACCAGCACTGATAAAGAAGTCTCCGCGAGGTTGTAAGCCATCAAGAGCGAAAGTAGTTGTTGTTCCCCGTTCCATAGAAATAAGAGCTCCACGTGTTCTTCCTACGATATCACCTTTGTAAGGTGCGTATGAATGAAACGATGAGTTCATGATCCCAGTTCCACGAGTAGAGGTTAAAAATTGACCACGGAAACCAAGAATACCACGAGCAGGGATAGTGAATTCAAGACGAACACGGTTACCGGTATCAAGTCTGGTAATATTTTGGAGTTCACCTTTACGGATTCCTAAATGTTCAATAACGGTACCTTGGTACTGTTCTTCAACATCGATGATCAAGTATTCGATTGGTTCGCATTTTTTGCCATCAATTATTTTGTAAATAACTTCTGGAGCTGAAATTTGAACTTCAAATCCTTCGCGACGCATGGTTTCAATTAAAATACCAAGATGTAATTGTCCACGACCTGAAACTTTAAAGGTATCTGGAGTTGCTGTTGGTTCTACGCGTAATGCAACGTTTGTTTTTAATTCTTTTTCTAAGCGTTCTTTAATGTGACGAGAAGTTAAAAGTTTACCTTCGCGACCATTAAATGGAGAACTGTTAACAGAAACGTACAAAGAAACGGTTGGTTCATCAATTGCAACATATTTACAAGGAATTGGATTATCTACAGAGCATAAGGTTGAACCGATTGCAATTTCATCACATCCAGCAACCGCAACAATATCACCAAACGAAACTTCTGCTTGTTCTATTTTGCTGAGGCCTAAGAAGGTATAAAGTTTGGTTGCTTTCATTGGTTTACTTACTACGTCTTCATAACAGTAGACAAAAGGTTCGCCAACTTTGAGTGATCCACTCATAACACGTCCAATAGCGATTGTTCCTAAAAAGTCTGAGTGATCAATATTGGTTACCAATATTTGAAGTCCATCAGCTTTTTCTACAGGTGCGGGGATGGTGTTGATAAATGTTTCAAACATTGCATCCATATTATCTGTCATTTTATCAAGAGAAGTTGTAGCAAAACCGATTCTTCCTGAACCATACAGTACCGGGAAATCAAGTTGATCTTCATGTGTTACTAAGTCTACAAAAAGGTCATAGATAAGTGATTCGGTACTTGCAACGTCAGCATCTTTACGATCAATTTTATTGATAAAGACAATTGGCTTTAAATTTAAAGCGAGTGCTTTTTGGAGTACAAAACGAGTTCCTGGTAGAACTCCTTCAGCAGCATCAACTAATAACAAGAAGCCTTCTACCATTTGTAAGGTACGTTCAACTTCACCGCTGAAATCAGCGTGACCAGGAGTATCTACAATGTTGATATGAAAATCTTTATATTTGATACCAGTGTTTTTAGCCAAAATGGTAATGCCACGTTCCTTTTCAAGATCGTTGGAATCCATAACGCGATCAGTTGCAAATTTCATATCAAGAGTTCCTGATTGCTGTAATAAGCGATCAACGAGTGTTGTTTTTCCATGATCCACGTGAGCAATAATTGCAACGTTTCTAATATCGGAACGGGTTTTCTTCATTTTTATCTACCTAAGGCTATGAATGAAATTAAATAATAAGGACAACTTCCATGTTTTTTAGGGGAAAAGTCGCGTATTTCTAACTGTAACTAAAAGACCAGATTTCGTCAATTGAGAGAGGTTATAGCTGTTTTTGCACAAGATCTACCTGTGCCTTCTGCTCAGGAAGGAACGATACCTTAGCGCAAGACGTAGGTGTGCCCTCTGCGGGCAGCACCAAAGAGGTTGCTCACCCAACCTCTTTGGAAACAAGGGTGTAAACATGCTGTTTAACCGCTTTTAACGGATCAAACTTGGTCCAGCTCCTGCTTGCCTTGGGACCTCAAACAAGTGATCCTAATACGGAACACAGACCTATATTTCATTCACAGGAAGCAACGATATCTTTTTTATAAAAATCTCTCCATCTGTCATCACGAGGGATAGGAGAGTTAGTCATCATATTTTTTTAAAAAAATGTGTGGCGCTTGACTGACCGTGGTGATCCAGGGGTAGCAAGAAAAAATCATATTTTATGTAACTTTTTATTTTTATAAAGACTTTTACAAAGTAACGACTGGATCCCCTACACTCACTCCCGCTGCCAGCTCACTATGTTCCCTGTCACGCTGTCGTATCATTGGGGACGACGATGGTGAAAGAAGATTTTTTGAGTTAACGAACTTCTACAGAGATGACGGAGAGAGTTTTGTCCTCGAGTTAATGAATTTTTATAGATGTGAAACTAGAATGCAGCTTATCGTGGGTTACCAGTAGCGTTATCTTTTTTTGAGCGCTAAGAAAGCCGGCTTTTTACGACCGGCCTTATAACTGTATGTAACGTTTTAAGATGTTTTATGTGTTATTCGTTATAACTGTATGTAACGTTTTAAGATGTTTTATGTGTTATTCGTTATAACTGTATGTAATGTTTTAAGATGTTTTATGTGTTATTCGTTGATTTGAAGAAAAATGTAACCCCCAAAATGTCATCACGAGGGATAGGAGATCGCGTCAGAGTGTGAAACACGCTGGACAGATCGACTGACCGTGGTGACCCAAACGTAACAAGAAAAAGTCCCTTTACCTATAACTTTTTGGAATGCATATAAACATCCATAAAAAGATCTCTCAATCAATTTTTTCATTATTAACAGTATTTTTATCTAAAATTTTAGAACTTATCCGAAAATAAAATTTTTAAAGAGTAGGTTACTATGGTTGTAAAAGAGACATTTTGATTAATTTGAAAGCAACATTTTATCTAATACGTCGTCCCCAATGATACGACAGCGTGGTAGAGCGTTTTACGCTCTAATAGCGGGAGTGAGTGTAGGGGATCCAGGCGTTACAAAGAAAAAATCATTTTTAATGTGATAGAGTGTACAAACCATTGTTATATTTTTTATTTAAAAGTTTTCTATTATGTGGACTTTTACAAAGTAACGTTTGGGTTACACACGCTCAATCGATCTGTCACAGCACTTCGTACTGTGCCGCGATCTCCTACAGCTGGTAATGACATTTTGGGAGGTTAAGCTGTTCTTGAATTATGCAAGCATGATGTAAGGGCTGGTTTTTAATAGCAGGTCTTCAACAACTTACTGATGTGTTTTGATTATTTTTTATAATTAGAAAAATACCGGATTAAAAATTTTGAGGTTTTTAATCCCTAGAAAGGTATTTACTTAAAAAGTAAGCATGTAGTTAAAAGTATTTAAGCTCAATTTTAATTACTCTAATTGAATATATTGACGCTGGGTATTAGAATTTATTAATGTAAATAGTAAGGATAATGTAGTTTTTATCCACAGTTATTACTATTTGCTTGAGCTTAAAAAGCCAAAAGCAAGGAAGGAGTTCGTCATGAAAAAAAATATAATATTCATAACAAGTTTGCTAGGTGCAGGAGCAATTTTTTGCGCGCAGAAGCAACCAACTGTTGTACCGATTGAATTCTCTGACGGGAAGCTTGTTATTCAAGAATCAACGTTAGAAAAATTTCAATTCTTTGCAGGCCTTGCTGAATCACGTGGCGTTACTCTTTCAGATCCAGATTTAAAACTAAGTCCATTGGATAGGCCTGGTTTTATACTCTCTGTTAGTGTTAATGAACAGAACCCTGTTAACGAAGCTAGAGAGCCTAATTATCAATTTTGTATGAGTTGTACCATGAGAGTTATGCAGCTACTTGTTGATTATATAGAAAATCCACAAGCGCAAGGATTACAACAAAGACTTAAAAGATTATCTTGGCCAGAGCTTGCATCACTTTTAAAAATTATTGATCAGCTTGATCTTAAAGAACCGTATCTTACTGATCTAAAAAGACTACTTATTCCTATTGTTACTAATCCTGAATTTATAAAATTATTTCCATTTAAAAAAGCGGTTCAAGATAGTATACAAACTTGTGATAATTTGCATTGGGAAAATGTTTTTAACGATACTTTTATTGCATTTACCGCTGGGCAACTTATATCAGGAGGAGTACGAGGCGCAGGGAGCCCGAACTATGATTATAGACCTTTTGTTACTGCTATGAGTCCTAATGGATTATATAATGCTAGTGAAGCTGGTCGGCCTGGGGAGATTGATATTAGCAAACCTAATGGAAAGTCAATTGATCAATTTTCTATTAAGTATACAAAAAGGCCTAATCAAAAATCTTATGAAAGTGACGATGTAGAGCATATGAGCTTTAGTCCTGATGGTACATTCTTAGTTATTCATACTAGAAGTAATAGTGTTCAAGTTGTTGACGTTATGAAAAAAGCAATTGTTTTCTGTAAATTTTTTATAGATACAGATACAGATTTAGTCAAAAATTGTTCTGTTAGTTTAAATGGAACAGTTGCGATCTCATTCGCATTTTCTGATAAAATTTTAATTTTTAGCATTCAAAAAGGTCGTCTTTTACATACTATGAAAGTTACTCGCCCCTCTACTATTGCTTTAAGCTTTGATGGAAATTGTATTGCAATCGCTAGTGGTCCTGATCAAGTAGCAATTATTGATATCACTACATCAAAAGTTGTATTATCGCTTAATAGAGTAGGCGGCACTGTTAGGAATTTAGCTTTTAGCCCTGATGGAAATTTGCTTGCCATTGGGTTTGATAATGATACGGTTAGGATTATCAACATTAAAAAAGGTGATCATTTTGGAAAATTGTTATGTACTATTAAAGATATAGATAGTGATGGATCGTTCTTTTTTACATCTGATGGAAATTTTCTTGCAGTAGGTGAATCATATTTTTCTTTTCAAAAATATGATCTAGTTCACAGTATACTTATACAAGCATTGCAAATGCATAATCCGCGTGTTAAGTACCATCAACTTTCTCAATATATTAAAGACCTTCTTTTTACGTTGCCTAAAGATTTAAGGAATTCTCTTGTTCGTGATATGCCTCAAGAGCCTCTAAAAGAATTTAAGTATGAGGACCAATTTAATGTTTCGAATGCTTAGCGACTAATAGCATTATCAGAATGTTTTATACAATAAAAGCCAGCCGTAAAAAGCTGGCTTTTTAGTATTAGTTCATGAGTGTTTTAGATTACTCATTTATCTCAGCGTCAATTGTTTCATCGGATTTACCTGAATCATGATTTTCAGGAGCTTCTGGTTGTGGGGTTCCTGTTGTAGCTTGTTGTTCCTTGTAGAGCTTTTCAGCAACTTTGTGTGATGCTTGCATCAATTCATTGGTTGCTTTTTCAAGTTCTTCAGGGTTGTTTTCATGATCCTTGAGTTTTTGTTTTGCGGTTTCGATAGCTGCTTTTACTTTTTCTGTTTCGTCTTGTTCAATTTTATCAGCATTTTGAGACAAAGTGCGTTCAAGATCATTAATTAAACCATCAAGCTTGTTGCGTTTTTCAACTGAATCTTTTTTCAATTTATCTTCAGCTTCATGTTCTTGTGCGTCTTTGATCATTTTTTCGATCTCTTTTTCAGAAAGACCGCTTGAGCTTGTGATAGTGATATGTTGAACTTTTCCGGTACCTTTGTCTTTTGCTGTTACGTTAACAATACCATTTGCATCGATATCAAAAGTAACTTCAATTTGAGGAATGCCACGTTGTGCAGCAGGGATGCCATCAAGTTTAAATTGACCAAGGAGCTTGTTATCAGCAGCCATTGGACGTTCACCTTGATAGACAGTGATATCTACAGCAGGTTGATTGTTTTCAGCAGTTGAAAAGACTTGTGAACGTTTTGTAGGAATAGTTGTGTTACGTTCGATCATCTTAGTAAAGACGCCACCCATTGTTTCAATACCCAAAGAAAGGGGAGTGACATCAAGCAAAAGAACATCTGTAACATCGCCAGCAAGAACACCACCTTGAAGAGCAGCACCAAGGGAAACTACTTCATCAGGATTAACTGAACGAGCAGGTTCTTGACCAAAAAATTCTTTAACAAGGTGTTGAACCTTAGGAATACGAGTTGAACCACCAACAAGAATAACTTCTTTGATATCTGTTTTTGACATACCAGCATCGGCCATTGCTTTTTTGCATGGTTCAAGCAGACGGTCAAAAATATCTGCACAGAGACTTTCAAGTTTTGCGCGAGACAGTTTGATATTTAAATGTTTAGGGCCTGTTGCATCAGCAGTGATATAAGGCAAGTTAATTTCAGTTTCATGCAAGGTTGAAAGTTCGCATTTTGCTTTTTCGCCCGCTTCTTTAAGGCGTTGTAAAGCCATTTTATCTTTTTTAAGATCGATGCCATTGGTCTTTTGAAATTCAGCTACTAAGTAATCAATAATGCGTTGATCAACATCATCACCACCAAGATGAGTATCACCATTGGTTGCGCGAACTTCAATTACTCCGTCATTAATTTCAAGGATAGAAACGTCAAAAGTTCCTCCACCAAAGTCAAAGACAGCTATGATACCTTGCTTTTTTTTGTCTTGACCATAGGCAAGAGCAGCAGCGGTAGGTTCGTTGATAATACGCTTTACATCAAGACCAGCTATTTTACCCGCATCTTTGGTTGCTTGACGTTGGGAATCGTTAAAATAAGCAGGAACGGTGATTACCGCTTCAGTAATTTCTTCTCCAATATAATCTTGTGCAACTTGTTTGAGGTTGCTTAAAACAGCAGCAGCGATTTCTTGAGGGGTGTATCCTTTGCCTTGAGCAATGATTTCAACATCACCATTTGCACGACGACCAAGCTTATAAGGAAGGTTTTTAGCTTCGCTTACGACGTCATCATACTTTTTTCCAATAAAACGTTTTGCAGAAAAAATAGTATTTTCTGGATTAGTTACTGCTTGGCGTTTAGCAAGAATACCTACAAGGCGATTGCCATCTTTATCAAAAGACACAATTGAAGGGGTTGTATTATTACCTTCTTTGTTAGGAATAACTTTTGGAGATCCGCCTTCCATGAATGATACGACTGAGTTGGTCGTTCCAAGATCAATACCGATTATTTTTTTAGCCATTTTTTTACCTTTGCTCATTATAAATACTCACATTATTTTAGTATGATATGCTAAGATTTTATACATCTTTTCTATAAAGTAAAGATCTTGTGGTTTAGCGATAACATCTTACTTCTTAAAAGAACATGTCGTATAACTGATTTATTATGGTTTTTAATAGCAAGCTTTTTACAGGTTATTCTTTATTAAAATAGTAATTGGTAAGGGCTTTTGGCAATTTTTAGTAAAGCTTGCTTCGTATAATTTTGTGGATGAGAGGGCTTTACTAAGAAGGTAATGAAACGGATTGAATGATTGGGGTTATGTAAGACGCGATCGGCGTTTTTTTGAAGCTTAGGCGATTATTTAAGAGGGTGCGCGCGAAGCGCGGCAGAGTACTCCACCTACCCTCCCAGCCCCCCTAGAGCTATCGAAGCTACTACTTACGGGGTCTGGTCAGTTGGTTCCGTATTCTTTTATGAGGACTGATTACTGACTAATTATCACTTACTGACTGAGGACTGATTACTAACGACTAACTAAGCACTGACAATTTCCTAACCGATGACTTCTTAATGACGCATGACTTCCTAATGTAGGACTTCTTAACTGACTTCTTATAAGACTATCACCCACCTCTACGCACACAAGTAGGCAAACACATACCTACACGAACAGACGTAGCGCAAGAAAGAGGTTATCCACACGTACCAATCGCACGCATTAGTAAAAACGCATAGACATCCGTAGAAGTACGATCTTTTATGAAATGCGTAGCGCTATGTTTTAGGTATGGGTATGAGAAAAAATTAAAACACATAAAAAGAAAAAAGGGGGAGCATGCTTTTTTGGCCGAAATTATTGTAGACAAGTTCGTTCTTCTTTCTCTATTGTTAAGAAATAGATATTTTTAAAAAAAAGGAGTCTTTACATGAAAAAAATATATAGTTACCTTTTGATCTTGGTCTCATCCAGCGAATGTTTTGGGGCGCAGGATTATAATGGAAACAGACTTAGCCCAAGCAAAATAATCTTCAATAACAAAACTCAAAATTCATACATCCAAAGTGCTATGCAAAAAACCGTAAACTTTGATGGGCTTGTAGATCAAACATTTGGCAATCTTGGTTCAACTTACCTCGATATGATAGCTCCCGGTAGTGATTTTGATGAATGTAATTCCATCGCTATACAATCTGATGGTAAGATAGTTATGGGTGGATATACTAAACTTAATGGTACTAGTTATAGATTTGCGGCAGTTCGGCTTACTAATGATGGTTCACCTGACACAAGTTTTGGTAATAATGGTTTAGTGTATCTGAATCCAATAGCTCCTGGTAGTGATAGTGATGGGTGTAACTCAATAGCGATACAACCTGACGGTAAGATAGTTATGGGAGGATATACTTATCTTAATGGTACTGATTATAGATTTGCGGCAGTTCGACTTAATGCTGATGGATCATCTGATTTGAACTTTGGTGATAATGGCTCACTCTATCTTAATGGAATAGTTTCTGACAGTGATTATGATGTATGTTCCTCAATAGCGCTACAAGCTGATGGTAAGATAGTTATGGGTGGATATACTCGTTTCGATGGTCATAACAGATTTGGGGCAGCTCGACTTACTACTGATGGATCTCCTGATACAACTTTTGGTGATAATGGCTCAATCTATTTTGATCCAATAGGTTCCGGTAGCGATGATGATGGGTGTCAATCAATAGCGCTACAAGCTGATGGTAAGATAGTTATGGTGGGATATACTTCTTTCAATTCTATTATTAGATTTGCAGCAGCTCGACTCAATGCTGATGGCTTACCTGATACAACCTTTGGTGATAATGGCTCAATGTACCTTGATGTAATAGCTCCTGAAAGCACTAATGATGTATGTAACTCAATAGCGCTACAAGCTAATGGTAAGATAGTTATGGGTGGATATACTAAACTTGATAATACTGATTATAGATTTGCGGCAGCACGGCTCAATAGCGATGGCTCACCTGATGCAAACTTTGGTGATAATGGATCAATCTATCTTAATCAAATAATTACTGGTGGTGCTGATGATGATGAATGTAATTCAATAACTCTACAATCTGATGGTAAGATAGTTATGGGTGGATATACTTCTCTAAATGATGCTGATTATAGATTTGCCGCGGTTCGACTCACTAGTAATGGCTCACCTGATGTAACATTTGGAGATGGTGGTTTAATCTATCTTAATCAAATAATTGCTGGTGGTACTGATGATGAATGTTTTTCTATAACGCTACAACCTGATGGCAAGATAGTTATGGGAGGATATACTTCTTTAAATGATAACTTTACTGATTATAGGTTTGCCGCGGTTCGACTCATTAACCCTATGACTTTACAGAGCTATCAAACATCATACGCAGTAGTTGGTGCTGGAATCTATTCGTAAAAGGAAATCTAATGTACAAATTGATAAAAATATATTTTACAATCGCAGCTCTTTTAATGATTCCAGCCATGATTGTGTGCTCAGACTATAATGGAAACAGACTTAGCCCAAGCAAAATAATCTTCAATAACAACACTCAAAATTCATACATCCAAAGTGCTATGCAAAAAACAGTTAACTTTGATGGGCTTATTGATCAAACATTTGGCAATCTTGGCTCAATGTATCTTTTGAATCCTATAGCTTTTGGTAGTGAAGTTGATCAATGTCAATCAATAGCCATACAAGCTGATGGTAAGATAGTTATGGGAGGATATACTTATCTTAATGGTACTGGTTATAGATTTGCGGCAGCTCGACTTAATGCTGATGGTTCACCTGATTCGACCTTTGGTGATAATGGTTCTATGTATCTTGATGTAATAGCTCCTGGTAGTCAAAATGATCGATGTAATTCAATAGCACTACAAGCTGATGGTAAGATCGTTATGGGGGGATTTACTAATCTCAATGGTACTGGTTATAGATTTGCAGCAGCACGACTTAATACTGATGGTTCTCCTGATTTGAGCTTTGGAAGTAATGGCTCAATGTATCTTGATGCAATAGCTCCTGGAAGCAATAATGATCAGTGTAATTCTATCGCTCTACAAGCTGATGGTAAGATCGTTATGGGGGGATTTACTAATCTCAATGGTACTGGTTATAGATTTGCAGCGGCACGACTTACTACTGATGGCACACCTGATTTGAGCTTTGGCAATCTTGGCTCAATCTATTTGAATTCTATAGATTCTGATAGTGATAGTGATGTGTGTGAATCAATTGTCCTACAAGCTGATGGCAAGATAGTTATGGGTGGATATATTCATCTCGCTGGTACTGGTTATAGATTTGCAGCAGCACGACTTAATACTGACGGTTCACCTGATTTGAGTTTTGGCAATAATGGCTCAATGTATCTTTTGAATCCTATAGCTTTTGGTAGTCAGTATGATCAGTGTAATTCTATCGCTCTACAAGCTGATGGTAAGATAGTTATGGGGGGGGATATCAATGACAATAATGATTATAGATTTGCAGCAGCTCGACTTAATACTGATGGCTCACCTGATTTGAGCTTTGGCAATCTTGGCTCAATCTATTTGAATTCTATAGATTCTGGAGATCCTGGTAGTGTAGAAGATAAATGTCAATCAATTACACTACAAACTGATGGTAAGATCGTTATGGGTGGATTTACTAAACTCGCTGGTGCTGGTTATAGATTTGCAGCAGCTCGACTTAATGCTGATGGTTCATATGATTTAAGCTTTGGAAGTAATGGCTCAATGTATCTTGAACCAATAGCTTGTAGTGCTATTGATAAGTGTCAATCAATAGCACTACAAGCTGATGGTAAGATCGTTATGGGTGGATTTACTGATCGCAATAGTTTTAGTTATAGATTTGCAGCAGCTCGACTCATTAATCCTATGACATTGCAAAGCTATCAAGCATCATATACATCGGTTGGTGCAGGAATCTATTCGTAATTTTTGTATAAAAAAAAAGGAAAAAATGTTTGCAAATAAAAAGCTTAAAAACATAAATCAGCTGTTACTAATAACGCTCTTTTT
>CANNMA010000028.1 GCA_947505805.1 bacterium | reverse complement strand
TCATGTACAACTTGAACGATTCCATAACGTGATTGAAAGCATAGAAACAATAGGAAAACTTTTTATTCGTTACAAACATTTTGCCTGTTCAGCAGCAATTACTTCACTACCAGAAAGCCACTTCACTTTTGCTCGATTTGGAATTTCTACATACGGACTTTGGTCATCAGTTGAAAACAAAGTACGCACAGAACTACTGTATCCTAACTTTTCTTTGCACCCTGTTATGGAATGGAAAACTCGTGTGGTCGCTCGAAAAACGGTCCCTGCTGGAAGTTTTATTGGCTATGATTGCACATATCAAACAACTACACCAACTGAAATTGCAACGCTTCCTATCGGCTACTGTGATGGATACAATCGAATGCTTTCAAATCAAAGCCATGTCAAAATAAAAAATAAAATGTTTCCTATTCGCGGACGCATTGCAATGAATTTATGTATGGTTGATGTAACTCAAGATCCAAGCATTCAAATTGGAGATGAAGTTACTCTCCTTGGTAACAATCAACTCATTACTGCTGAATCACTTGCTGATCAATCGGGGACTATCAATTATGAGTTTGTAACGCGCATAAATTCGACGCTTTTAAGAGTTATCGTTCCGTAATTAGTTAGTAATACAAAGACACGTTTTCAGCGGTCATCTCTGTAAAAGTTCATTAACTCGAAGACAAATTTTTCCCCGTCGTCCCCAATGATACGACAGCGTGTTAGAGTGCACAGCGCTCTAACAGCGGGAGTGAGTGTCGGGGATCCAGACGTTACAAAAAAATCCCTTTACCTATAACTTCTTGTGAGCGCATACAAACATTCATAAAAACATTTTCCAATAAGTCTTTTCATGGGTAACAGTATTTTTAGCTAAAATTTTATAATTAAAATTATGATTTTTTCTTTGTAACGCCTGGATCCCCGACACTCATTCGATCTGTCAGTGTGCTACGCACTCCGCCGCGATCTCATTTCATTGGGGACGACGGAGGAAAAGATCCCTCTCCTTAATAACGAACGCACACGTACGTCTTGTGCTCGATAAAACTTTTACGTAAATCTTTAATTTTTTTAATATCCTACACAATAACTTTTCTCGTATAGCAACAAGAGAAAAGGTTGTGTATACTACTTTTCTCATCTTTTTTAAATAAGGAATATTTTCATGTATTTAGTTGAAGGTAACGTAGGAGTAGGAAAATCAACACTACTTTCTTTAATTGCAAAGCACTTACCACATCTGCAAGTCGTATTTGAAAAAGTAGATTCCTGGGATCGTAATGAGCATGGAAAATCACTCTTAACTCAATTCTATCAAGATACTCCCCGCTGGTCGTATACCATGGAAACATACACCATGTTTACTCGCGTAAAAGAACACCTCAAAGAACAAACTGATAAAAATCCATTTAAAATTATTGAGCGCTCACTATTTTCTGGTCATTACTGTTTTGCAAAAAATGGTTACTTACAAGGCTTTATGGATGAAACTGAATGGAAACTCTATTCAGATTGGTTTAGTTTTTTAGTTGAACAACATTGTAATGCTCCTGCTGGATTTATCTATTTGCAGGCTGACCCAAAAGACTGCCAAGCACGAGCACAAAAACGGAACCGCTCCAGCGAAGAAGGAATTCCTCTTTCCTATTTTGAACAAATCCATGAACAACACGAAGCATTTTTAATTAAAAAACAGAACATTTCACCCTTTCTTAAAGATGTGCCGGTACTTGTTCTTGATGCTTCCCATAATTTTGAATCTCATCAAGAAACAACGCTTGAGTATATGGAACGTATTAATGACTTTATATTGATCACTCAAGGCGCAAAACAAAATCGGTCAACAACAAATGAATCAACCCCAACCTATACCCTGCAATTTTAAACTATCGAAAGATTAGTATGACTCAAAAATTTTTATTTTTTTATATACTTTCAATACCTTTTTTCTCGTTTTCAGCTCATGATCTTGATACCTATAATGAATTTTCTAATCTATCAGACTCATCACAGCTGTATGTAGAAAAATTTATGACACGGTATGATCATTCAAAAAACTCCCCCGCTCATTCACAAAAGTCTTTACCCTCAAAACAAAAAACTGCTCACTTGCTAGAAAAACACCAAGGAACTTTACACCAACGTATTTCTAAATCTAAAAGAACAATCAATCCATTTGAAATAGCATCACCAGATCATACTTTCCCTAAACAAGAATCAGTAATTTTTGCACAAAAAAAACAGATTTCAATTCCAAGACGAGAAACATATGATCGCTGCCATAAAGTGGTACCAGCAAAACCCACTGTTCAAAAAGTAAATGGCGCAGTTTTTACTAAATCAGCTAGCGCTATAGCTATAGCCAGCCTTGCAATAAGCATAAAAGGCAGCAAAAATTCAACGACCAACTAAATAGATTTAAGTAAACGCACATGAATGGTCAGATTAAAATTTTAAATAAAAAATACTACGAGCGTTCTTTTTATTTCCCACATTCTCTCATTGCAGCAAAAAAAGCGACCATCCCTTTTTTAAGATTATCAACAGTTGCATGTTTTTGTTTTTCAAAAACTTCCTGAGCTGCTGCTATGCACTTTTTTTCTTCTTGTTGTTCTTTTTGTAATTGGTCAAATTTTCGTTCAAGATTTTCTACTTTGCTCTGCGCATCACAAGCTTTACGATATGCACTCTCAGCTTGACTCATTGCCTGACCAGCTATACTTCGTGACCTATAGTCATAACTACCAAAAAGTTTTGTTGTAAAAAGCAAAACAACGATAATACTTGTTTTTTTCATAATTTTATCCTTTGTATTATGAATTATTAACAGATCAACTGAGCGTATAAACCCTGTGTTTACCAACTTTGATAATCATGCCAGGCTTCCAGTCAATAACTACTTTAAAATCGGTAATCACATCACCATCGATTGAAATAGAGCCAGTTTCTACAAGACGTTTAACTTCAGAAGAAGTTTTAATCGCCCCGATAAGTTTTAATAAATCAACGATCCATAGTGGACCAGTACCTACTGGTATAACAACTTTTTGTGCCTGGGAATGATCACGATCTTGAAAAACTGTTTCAAAATAAGTTTGGGCAGTAGCAGCTTCTTGCGATGACCAGAACGTTGCAACAATATCATGAGCCATTTTCTTTTTAAGATGTAAGGGGTGAGCGGTTCCTGCTTTAACCTGTTCTTGCATCTGACTAATAGCAGCGACTGAAGCTAACAGTAAAATCTCGTAATAACGCCACATCAAGGTATCTGATATCGACATTAATTTGCCATACGCTTCTTGTGCTGGCTCTGAAAGCCCAACATAATTACCAAGCGACTTGGACATCTTTTCAACACCATCAAGACCTTCAAGAAGGGGTAACGTCATAACAGCTTGCGGCTCTTGCCCATACTGTTCCTGTAAAAAACGACCCATAAGTAAATTGAATGTTTGATCTGTGCCACCAAGTTCTATATCAGCTTTAAGTTCAACTGAATCATACCCCTGCATCAGTGGATAAAGCAGTTCATGAAACCCAATAGAGCTATGTTCTTTAAGACGGTTAGCAAAGTCTTCCCGCTCAATAAGACGTGCTAGGGTAACCTTGCCACACAGTTTTACAAAATCGATAGAACTCAATTTTGAAAGCCATTCAGAATTAAAACATAATCTAAAATTATCTTTTGAAAGAACACGGTTTACCTGTTCAAGATAGGTTTTAGTATTTGCAATAATCGCTTCTTCAGTAAGCACTGGACGGGTTTTTGATTTACCTGTTGGGTCACCAATACGAGCAGTAAAATCACCAATCAGACACAAAATTTCATGTCCATGATCTTGAAATTGACGTAATTTACGTAGTACCACCGCATGACCTAAATGAAGATCTGGTGCTGTTGGATCCATACCTAATTTAATGCGCAATTTTTTTCCGCTTGTAATCTTTTTATCAAATTCTTTTTCAGGAATAACTGCAACAGTTCCTATTTTTAAATCTTGTATTTTTTCATTCATGGGGAATAATCCTTACGATACTAAACTAATCATATGCCAGAACCACATACCAAGGGTAATGATCAAACGAATGATCGCAGCCTGAACAACATCTACAAATAAAATCAATACGATAATGGGCCCTATGAGCATGCTCCATTGAATATGATCACCGCCACTTAAAGCGTTTCTCTTGCTTGTATAAAAATAAAAAAAACCAGCATAAAACAGATTTACAATCGTATTAAACCCGGCGAGCATACTATTAAAAAAGACAATGTTCCTGAGTAGTAGCGCTGCAACAATTGCAAAGGATGAAGTAATTGCATACTGAGAGTAATACGCTGCGGTATGGGCATGTGCAAATTTTAAAAGAAACTCATACGGATTTGCACCAAAAAATAGAATAAAACAAAAGAGAGCAATAACAGCCATCACAACGCTTGCAAAAGCATCCGAAAGATAGGCAACTACCATCTTAAGGGATCGCCATTTACCATAAAAATTATGAGGGTTAATAGGTATATAACGACCAAATCCGAACGGAACAAGGCCAAGCATCATAACTGCTAACCAAAAAAAACTGACGTGTTCCATCGGATTAAGAGTTAAAAATCCAAGTTGTTTAGGTGTATCATCACCCATTTTTTCAGCTATCAATGCTCGGAAATAGCCGATAATGGGGATCACGGTAAAATACGTTATTAATAGGATGAGCCTATCAATTATCAGCTCAGTCGCTTGAACCGTCATGCTCATGGAATGCTCCCTGGAAATGAATGTATCGATATTCTTTTAAAGAGATCAGTTTAAAAAGAATTACACACCGGGTCAAACAGCTGCTACTTCTCATGGACAAATAAGCAACTTCTTATAAACTCTGAACCTACAAAAAATATAAAAAAGGAGCTTTTGTATGAACCCCAATCAGATTTTAGAAAAAAATAAAAAACAGATTTCTGCATGGATATGGCCACTGATAGCCACTGTAGTTCTGGTGCTTGCGACAATTATTGTCTACTATCCATCCCTTAACTACGAATTCCAATTTGATGATATCTATAACATCAGAAAGTTCTTTGATCTGCGCCACAAAACAGTAAAGGATTTTCTTTTTACGGGGACCAGATGGATTAGCTATACACTTAATTCATATCACTATAAAATTGCTGAATACCAGCCCTACATCTACCGGCAGTCAAACATTCTGTTTCATATCGTTACTGGCATTTTAGTATTTTTTGTAACTCTACTGGGTGTTTCAAACCTAAAAAATCGCTTGCTTGCTCAAAAAGCGCTTCCGCTTGCCTTTTTTACGTCACTGATTTTTTTACTTCATCCCGTTCAAACACAAACAGTTTCTTACATTATTCAAGGACAGCTTGAAGGGCTTGCTCAACTTTTTATGATGATGATCTTACTGACCTATATTTTTTATGTTCATGCACAATCAGTCATTACGAAAATAGTACTTTTAGCACTCCTTACAGTACTCGGAATTCTTTCATGTGGAACAAAAGAAATTGCAGTTCTTTCCCCTCTAATGCTCGCCCTCTTTGATTGGTTTTTTATCTCTCAAGGAAGCTTTACTGAAATTAAAAAAAGAATGCTCTTTTTTATTGGATACACCTTCCTGATAGTGTATAACTATGCAACTTATTTGAACGTTCCTTTTATTAAAGATTCACTTTTAGGCAAAGGAACAGTTGGGAATAATATTGGAAACATTCTAACAGAAAAGTCCACCGACATTATCAGTTCTTATACCTACTGCATTTCTCAATTCAAGGTCATTTTGCATTACATCGGTATCTTTTTTTGGCCCTTCAACATAAGCGTTGATTATGACTGGAAAATAACACCGGATCTTTTTTCATTCGAATGTCTGGTACCACTCATTATTTTACTAAGCATTCTTGCTGGAACTGGTTATCTACTTTATAAAAATAAGATCAGTCTTTTTGCTTTCTCACTACTATGGTTCTTTATTGGCCTTGCACCGCGAACAACGATTATTCCTTCAACAGAACTTGTTGCTGATTACAAAACATATTTCAGTTCATTTGGTATGGCTTTTTTACTTGCCCTTGTGCTTATCTATGGCTACCAGTGGATTATAAAAAAAATACATCTCAAAGAAAAAACGTTTACCTCATATTTTGCAAGCATTTTTCTAATAGGAATTTTAGGATATGGCACCTATGACAGAAACAAAGTATGGAAATCAAGTGAAGCATTTTGGATGAATATTATTCAAAACTCTCCTCAAAAAGCACGCGCCTACAACAATTATGGAGTTGCTATTGCCGAACAAAAAAGACATGAAGAAGCTATTCCTTTTTTTCGTAAAGCAGTAAAGCTTGATCCTCAGTATCCAGATCCATGGAGCAACGGGTCAGTCTGTTATTCATGTTTGGGAAAAACCGATCTTGCAATCAACCTTCTTGAACAAGCAATCAGAATCAATCCAAGCTACCCAGAATTTTATAACAATCTTGCATCATACCAACTCCAGAAAAAGAATTATGCTGAAGTTAAAAAATTAGCAGAACACGCAATCAAATTACGCCCACATTATGGAAAAGCTTATTTTAATTGGGGACAAGCACTGTACCAAGAAGGTGATAAAGAAAAAGCTCACGAAAAAATAAAATACTCATGTCTTAATGCTGACTATGATGTTCCTGAAACATTTAAAACCTATGCTGAACTCAGTGTTGAACTTAAAAAATATGAGGATGCGCTCATTGGATTCAGCACACTTTACAAAATAAATCCTCAAGACAAAGATGCACTTTTTAATACTGCCAATGCTTATTTTTTTCTAAACGATCATGAAAAAGCGCAGCAAATTTATACCCAATTAGTAGCTGAAAACCCAACAGAGTATCGATCTTGGCTAAACCTCGCAGAAACGTATATCAAAAAAAACGAACTCAAAAAAGCTGCTGAATGTTATGAAAAAGCCCAGCCGTTAACGCCACAATTTCCTGATATTCCACGAAGACTTGCAAACTGTAACCGGTTACTTGCTGAAAGCGTTCGCGGGTAACTCATAAACTATTTACTCCCTACTTACTCAGATGATACTGTTTTAAAATCGTAACTTTTTAACAGGAGATCTCATGAAAATATACGTATCACTACTTTCATTAGTCGCATTTTCAACAACAATGACACTAAATCTCGCAAGCGACTATAACGGCAACCTCCTCAGGAGTAACAAAGTTGTTTTGAACAATAATAGCACAAATTCGTATATCCAAAGCATCATGAATACAACAATTAACTTTGATGGTCTTCTTGATCAAAATTTTGGAGGCACAGTTTCTCCATTAGGGACCACCTATATTCCATCGAGTATTTCAGGAGCTTTTTATATCAACGATTTCTGCACTGGAATAGCCATACAATCTGATGGGAAAATAGTACTTTGTGGATATACAAGTGATTTAAATAGGCCACCCATATATTTTGCAGCTGCCCGATTTTTACCAAATGGACAACCAGATCTATCATTTGGAGGACAAAATGGAGCCAGACCGGGAACCATGTATATCCCTTTTTCAATTTCAGGGGTAGCAGAAGGTCATACTATGGATCAATGTAACTCGCTAGCAATTCAATCCGATGGGAAAATAGTTATGGGAGGATCTACACAAACTTCTTCAGGCTCTCCCGATTATAATGTATCTAATCAATTTTTTGCAGCAGCTCGTTTGAATTCTGATGGAACACTTGATACCACATTTAACGCTGCAGGAGTAAATAATACAATTCCAGGTACCATGTATATTCCAGCAATCAATAATCAAGCCACAGGAACAGATGTATGCCGAACATTAGCTCTTGATCAAAACGAAAATATCATTCTAGGTGGTAACACTAGTTCTGGTCCTGGGCCACTTTTTGCTGCAGCTCGAATTATTGGAACTGGCCCTGATGCAGGGACTCTTGATACCACATTTAATGCTGCCGGTCTAAATAATGCTACTCCAGGAACTATGTATATCTTAGGAATTCAAGGAGAAGGTAGTTACTCTTTATGCAACACCCTAGGAGTAGATACTAACAACAATATTGTTATGGGAGGATGGTCATCAGCTAATGGAAATATTAATTTTTCAGCCGCTCGAGTTCTTGGAGAAGGCTCTAATGCTGGAACACTTGATCCAACATTTAACCCTACTGGACAAGATGTTATAAGTGCGGGAATTGCATGCATATTAAATTCTATTTCTGGCTATTCTGGAAATTTTACTGACAATTGCACATCTATAGCTCTTCAATCTGATGGAAAAATAATTATGGCTGGATTTTCTGGTGGAGGTCAAGATTTTTCAGCTCCTACATCCCCTGTATATTTTGCAGCAGCTCGCCTTACTGCAGCAGGAATGCTCGATGAAACATTCGGTAACAATCCGACAGGACCTACTGGAACCATGTATATTCCTTTTTGCATTGGAGGGACAAGTAATCCTGACTATATAAAAGATTCTTGTTATTCAATAACCATACAACCCGATGATAAAATAATTATGGGTGGAAGCACAGTAACCGGTAATAATGGCATCTATACCTATTTTGCTGCAGCCCGACTTACCCCATCAGGAACACTTGACCAAGAATTTGGAGGCACAAACTCACCAAAGGGAACTCTATACGTACCTTTTTCAATCTGGGGCAGTAATAACAATATATATGATCAATGCAAAGCCATAATTCTGCAAAATAATCACAAAATAGTCATGGGCGGCATTACCAGTGATGGAAACGGACAACCATACTTTTTTGGCCTTGCTCAACTCATTAATCCTATGACCTTAAAAAACTATCAAGCCAGTTATACAAACATAGGAGCAGGACTGTATTCATAAACTGATTCATTTTTACTTGTAAGCAACTATAAAGTCAGTAAACTTTGATCACTTTGACCCAAAATCAGTTTACAGGTACGCTGATGGATAAAGATTTTTAGCAGTTTTTGCCAAGGTACATGCCGATATGGATAAAAAATACGAGTCACAGATACAGGAAGCTCAGATACAAGCCCAGTGGGACAGCGAGCAAACATTCAAAGCCAACAAAGATTCAGACAAGCAACTTTTTAGCATTGATACTCCGCCCCCAACTATTTCTGGGTCACTCCATATCGGCCACATGTTTTCTTATACTCAAACTGATATCATTGCCCGGTTTAAACGGCTTTCTGGCTTTAACGTATTCTATCCCTTTGGATTTGATGATAACGGTCTTGCAACAGAACGATTTGTTGAAAAGAAAAACAAAGTCAGCGGTTATGCGCTTGGAAGAACAGAATTCATAAAACTGTGCCTCAAAGAATCTTACAACTCTGAAAAAGAATTTGAAACTCTTTGGAAACGTATGGGTATTTCTGCCGATTGGTCAGAAACCTATTCGACCATTTCCCCTCTTGCACAAAAAGTATCTCAACAGTCATTTATCGATTTATACACCAAAGGATTTATTTACCGAAAAGAAGATCCTGCACTCTACTGCACAGCATGTCGCACTTCAGTAGCCCAAGCAGAACTTGATGATATCGAATCGGCATCAACTTTTAATGATATCGTTTTTGAAACAGCAACAGGAAAGGATGGTATTGTGAGCACCACTCGTCCAGAACTTTTGCCTTCATGCGTAGCACTCTTTTTTCACCCAGAAGATAGCCGCTATCATCATCTTAAAGGCACAACTGCTCGTGTTCCTTTGTTTGGAAACGAAGTTCCTATATTAATGGATGAACTCGTTGATCCTGCAAAAGGTACTGGGCTTGTTATGTGCTGCACCTTTGGAGATAAAAATGATATTGCATGGTACAAAAAACATAACCTTCCTTATCGTCAATCAGTTGGATTTGATGGTATCTGGCAAGAAAGCACTGGCATCTTGGCCGGACTAAAAGCACACACCGCTCGTGAAAAAGTAGTTGAAGAACTGAAAGCGCAAGGGCTTCTGGTTAATCAACGAGCGATCACTCATTCAGTTAACGTGCATGAACGTTGCAAAAGAGAAATTGAATACGTTGTTTTAACACAATGGTTTTTAAATATTTTGGAACACAAACAAGAATTTTTAGCACAGATCGAAAAAGTACAATGGCATCCTGAATTTATGAAATCTCGTTGTAAAGATTGGATTCAAAACCTTGGGTGGGACTGGTGTTTAAGCCGACAACGTTTTTACGGGATTCCTTTTCCAGTCTGGCACTGCGCTGATTGTAAACAGGTGATTCTTGCACAAACAGAACAACTACCAGTCGATCCACAAGAAACCGAATATGGCAAAACATGCCCACACTGCAAAAGCACTAACATTGCTCCTGATACAGACGTTATGGATACCTGGAATACTTCATCACTAACCCCTTACATCTGCATGGCACTTTATACCGGCAAAGATCCTTTTGAGCATCCTGATACATCATTCTTGCCAATGGCTATGCGTCCACAAGCACACGATATTATTCGAACATGGGCCTTTTATACGATCATCAAGTCACTCTTCCATTCCAAAACTTTACCGTGGAATGATATTGTTATTTCTGGCCATGTACTAAGCACCGATCGTAATAAAATTTCTAAATCGCAAGGCAACACACCTGTTGATCCTGATCATCTTTTAAAAGTATATCCAGCAGATGTCATTCGCTTTTGGACCGCTTCAGGAACACTCGGACAAGATGTTTCATTTTCAGAAACACAACTGCAAATTGGCCAAAAATTACTAACAAAACTATGGAATGCATTCAGATTTATTCAAGAACACACGGCACATCAAAAATACACCTCAGAGCAACCAGCATGTCTTGGGATGATGAATGAATGGCTTCTTGATAGTGCAACTAAAACATTTCAAACCTACTGCCATTACTTGAATCAATATGAATATAGTCTTGCACTTAATGCTGTTCAGGAACTGTTTTGGAACGATTTTTGTGATAATTATCTAGAAATTGTAAAAGACCAACTCTTTAATCCAGAAAAATATGATCCTGCACTGGTCACTGCAACTCGTTGGACTTTATCTTCTGTAGGGCTTCGACTTTTACAAATGTTTGCACCGTATATACCATTCATTACAGAAACAATGTACCAAGAGCTTTATAAAAAAGATGTGCAGGCTAAATCACTCCATATCACAACATTTTCTGGAGTCCAAACAAAGCTTTTATTTGAAACATCAGCAAAAACAGCTAAAACTATTCTTTCCATTGTAAGTACTGTACGCAAACTCAAAACTACCCAACAGCTTTCTTTAAAAACTCCTTTAGCAGCTTTAACAATTTATGGTGTAGATAAAGAATTACTGCACCTTCTTGCCCCACAAGAAGCACTTATTAAAGGGGTGACTCATGCACAAACGATAGTGTATGAAACTGCAACGCTTTCATCTGACCGTTTAGACTTACACAATGAAGCTTGGTCGGGACACCTTGCATTAGAACAAGAAAGATAAACTATGATTACCATAAAAAATAGCCAAAGAACCCACACCATTGATCTTGAAAAAGTTAAGGCTGATGCCCAAGTTATTCTTAATGAATTAGGGTACAAAGATTTTGACTTAGGAATTTGGTTCACTACCAATAAAACGGTCCGCGAGTACAATAAAACCTACCGCAATAAAGATAAGGCTACTGACATTCTATCGTTTCCTTATCACACTGATTTAAAAGCAGGTGAGCGCATTAAAGTAAAAGAAGAAGAAGATAAAAATATTGGAGATATTTTAATTGCAGTAGCGTTTGTACATGACCTTCTTCCTCTGTACCAAGTCACCTTACAAAAAAGAATCTCTGTACTGCTTGTTCACGGCATCTGTCATTTACTTGGTTACACTCATTATGACGAAGAAAATGATGAAAAAATGATCGCCAAAGAACGAAAAATTGCTGCAAAGTTAGGCATTAAAAAAGAGATGATGTAACACTACGAATCTATTTGAACATAATTCCCTTAGATTCGAAAAATTATTCTTGAAAGAGGCCTCTTAAAGAATGAAGAGTGTCGTCTTTTTCTTGTTGCTCTATTACTTTTTTTAAATAATTAAAAGAATCTCTGTCATAGTTTTCATAACGATCATCTTCTTCCAGCGTTTTAATAACAATAGGATCTACAAAATTTGTTTTATGGATAATAAGCTTACATAGGTCTTTTTTTTCTTTACTCTTTAATTTCTTATGACAAACAATTTTTATAAGAAATTCACTTGGTATGGTCATACTGTGTTCTATCAACATTTTTTTAAATTTTTGCGTTGTTTGTTTTTCAAGAGCTTGAACAAGTAATTCTTCCGGAGAAAAAATTCCTTTCACTAATAAATAATCGACAAAATCTACTGCATTTTTTTCTACTAAAGCACTCATTAGTTCTTTTTTTCTATCAAAAGACATCAAATGTAAAGAAGCTTTTTTTTCAAGAAGATAATCTATCATAGTCATAGAAAGGCTTTGATTTTCTATTTTTCTCCAAATAGCTATTGCTAATGAAGTCATACCATTAATCTGAAAGGTATTCACATCCGCGCCATGAGTAATTAAAAACTCAACTATTGGATAAGAATCTTTTTCTATAGCATAAAAAAGAGGTGATGCTAATGACCGATCTTTAAAGTTACTATCAGCCCCTTTTTCATTAACTAAAAATTGAACTACTTCCAAAGATTTTGACCTAGAAGCCTCTAAAAGCATTCTATTATAATCTAACGGGCCTCTCTTTTTTTCAAAAATTGCTAGCAAAAATTTTAGAATGTCTACATTTTCCATTTTACAAGCAGCTTGAACAGCAACTTTAGTAACACAAGCATGATAATCTAACAAAAGACGAACGATAGTATCATTTTTTTTAATAATAGCTTCTTCTAAAGGGCTGCGATGACAAGAACCCTTAAAATTTACATCTGCTCCACACCTAAGCATAGTTCTAACAATAACATTCAAATCTTTTTGAATAGCTTTTAATAATGGTGTAGGTGCTTCATCAGCCTCTATTACATTTAAGGTAGATGGTTTAAAAATAATTTGGTACAAATTATAACCACTATAATCACAAAAAAGATTTATCTTCTGATAAAAAATATCACTATCAAATAAATCTATTATTTTCCCCTTCTCTAAAACAAATGATGCGTGAGAATCACCTTTGCGTGAGAATATCTCTGATGTAATAGTATGTTTTTGAGGATATATAATTCTCAAATCAATGGGAAATTGTTTTGAATCACACAAAACATCTCTTATAGTTTTATTTTCTGGATCTTTCAGTGAAAAAAGCTGAATAAAATCATCAAAAGATTTACATGAAACTCCAAAAAGATTCTCTAAGCATGCAAAAATATTG
>CANNMA010000027.1 GCA_947505805.1 bacterium | reverse complement strand
ACCAACTGTTTTTGATCATATCGATCTCCTCGCTTATTTGATTTAACGAGATCAGCTTAGTCGCTTCTGGCTATTATTTTCTATCTTTGTGGAACGTTTGGCGTGTTAATCCACCTATAAACAAAATTAATGATTTTATTTTTTGATTATACCCATTATTTGCTTTAGAATAGGCAGCAATCGTTTTTATTGATTCAAAATAAGCTCAGCATACGATTAAAGCGTTCACCTCATTTTCAAAAATTACCCATGGGGCACTTATGGAGTATTCACCGGTAACATCTTCTAAAAATATTAATCATTCCTTTATCTACTTTTCTCTAGCCCCGAACATATACGCTTCTTATTTCGATGGAACCGTTATCATTCTTGATAGTAAAGCAGATAAGTATCTGAGCCTTATTGAAGATGCAGCTCACTATTTTAAAGCAATTCTTGCTTCCCCTTTTACAAAAACGGATGATGCTTTTTACGCAATCACTAGCTCTTCAGATGATCAAGAACAGTATGCATATTGGATTTCTTATTTTATTGAAAAACAGTTTATTGTTGATGCAGCTACTCACGGTACCATTATCGCCTGCCCACTAAAAGATGGTGGACTGGTTGATTATCGTTGGGATTTAAAAAAATCATGGCAACCATTTTCTCAAGCATCTTTTATACCTACCTGCCAAGCATTTTTCATGCTTAGAAAAGTACATCACAGTATGAAACGCAAAGGACTGCAGGAGTTATTCGATTTAGTTATACAATATTCAAACAATAAAACATTACGAGAGCCCTCAGAACAAGAAATTCAAAAACTATCTGCCGCTGTTGATGCTGCTTCACTGTTATATCCTAAAAAAACCGTATGCCTTCCTTGGGCAGCAACATTTACTCTTTTAGCATTACAAAAAAATTGGAATGTCCAATTAGTGCTTGGAGTACAAACAAGTCCTTTTTATGCACACGCCTGGGCACAAACGCCCTCTGGTAAGGTCATTAATGATGATCGTGTTGTTGCGCAAGTACTTTCAGTCATTTTTAAACAACCAATCGCATAAGGAACGCTCATGCCAGTTTTAATGGGAATCATCGGACAAAAAAACAAATCAGTTGAAGGTCAAAAACTTACATCTTTTGCAAACACAGTATTCGATGCTGTTACGTTTGAAAACGAACAAGCCTTTGTGTGCGGCGGATACAGATCTGAACAAAGAAACCATTCAGATAGTATTCGCATATTACCAGAGCGCCATGGTCTTACGATCGGCAAACTTTTTGATCGTCAAACTTCACAACCAGGTACACCAAACAACCTTGAGGTGCAGGCACTTATAGAGAACCCTAAGCTACTTTTTAAAAACTGGTGGGGCAGATACATTACTGTTTTGTATAACAAACAACAACAAAAACATACTCTGATCCGTGATCCTCAAGGTCTTTCAACCTTGTTTTATATCGTACGTCCAGGTTCTGTTCTATTTTCAACCGACATGGGCCTTCTCTATGATATGTTGGAAGAAAAACCGTCCCTTAACTTAGATTATTTTGCTGAATACATTAGTAACAAAAACCATACTTCTGATGCTATGCCTTTTACTGGCGTTAAAGAATTACTACCCGGTATGGCACTTCATATCAATGCCGATGGATCTGTAGCTCATGAACAGTTATGGAGTCTTGAACCTTTTAAATGCTCTTTTATTACAGACACTAAACAGTTTGAAGAAGAACTTCTTGCAACGCTCCGTTCTTGCGTAAAAGCATGGGCCAATGGAAGTAACAACATCTCTGTTGAACTTTCTGGAGGAGCTGATTCAACCGCGGTTATGATTTTGCTTCGTGATGTATGCCCTGATGCAAACATTGTTGCAATCAACTATTTTGATAGCAAAACTCCCAGTTCAAATGAAATTGAATACGCACAAGAAGTTGCTGATATGTGTGACGCACCCCTACAATTGATTGACTGGCAAACAGTTGGCTTAACTGATCCACTACCAACACAATGGCGTCCTGATAAACCAAGCACTATGTTTTTGTTTCCCAAAATGACTGAACAATTACATGCGATTGGGGTGCAGCATGGTTCTACTGAATGTATGAACGGCCAAGGGGGAGATCATGTTTTTTTGGCTCCACAACCTACTGAAGCACTTGCAGATTACTGGCTCCAAAGAGGTTTCCGTGGTATTACACAACCAGTTAAAGAGTTAAGCGCTGCAAGCAGAACCCCCTGGACGCTACTTGCACAACATGCTTTGAGCGACATCACCCACTATTACGGCAAAAAAAGAAAAATAGTTCATGAGCCTACTCCTTTTTTACATTCTGATTTTTCTGCTCAACTCAAAAAACAGTCGCTTTACCTTGGTGATGGTATGAAGAATTTTTATCCAGGCAAAATTAATCATATTGAGTCAATTCATCATGCAGTTTCGTATGCTGAACGAAACAGAACGATGGCTCACAAAATTACAGCTCATCCTCTGCTTTCTCAACCACTTATAGAACTTGCATTAACAGTCCCTACCTACCAATCATTTGCAGATGGATTTGATAGAATTCTGTTTAGGAACGCAGTCAGCCGTATCAAAAAACCAAAAGCATTATGGAGAACTATTAAAGGTCAAACAACCGGCTCCATGACAAAAATGTTTTTTAAGGATGCAAACTTTATACATGATCTTATCGAAAACGGTACCCTTATGAAAAGTGGAATGCTTAACAAGCAGTGGCTTGAACGTGAAATGATTAAAATTCGTCATGGACAGATAGAAAATTTATGGGCAATTACACACCTATTTACAGCACAACAATGGTTAAACCAATGGAAATTATAAAAACTATTTTTTAACCTAATCAGTCGTTGCCAAAGCTAAAGCAAAAGGCTGATTTGCAAACACTAAAGGAATCTTTTATGAAAAAAACACATAAAACAACTCAAGTCATTGAACTTGGTAAAGCAACCAACCTTACATTTGGTTGCCCCGGTGGAAACGGAGAAGGAGCACGACAACACATCAGATACGGCCAAAACAATTTCAAAGAAGTCGAACAACTATCTGAACTTGGTAAAGCAACCAACCTTACACTTGGTGCTGGACTTGGTGATGTAGAACCTGGTGGAAGATTTATGAGCAGATTCTTTCGCACTGCAACACAAATAACTGAACTAGGGACAGCAACTGATCTTACCCTTGGCTTTGGTGGTGACAATCAAGAAGGCGGTAAAAGATATTTTAGAATGCATTAAGTATCAAAAATAGTTTAAAAAGAGAGATCTTTATGAAAACACCAAAACAAAATGCTCAAATGATTGAACTTGGTGCAGCAACAAAGCTTACACTTGGCTACAGTGGTCCATACAACGAAGGCGCAAATAGACAATGGGGTGGAGTTCTTAGCTACACACCAACGTTAGAACAAGTAACTGAACTTGGCACAGCGACCGATCTTACACTTGGAAACAGGGTAGGTAACAAATATGAAGGAATGTCAGGTTATCGTATGGGGCGCACAGAAACACCAATACAAATCACAGAACTTGGTGCAGCAACAAAATTAACACGTGGTCACGGCGGAAAGTCCTTTGAAGGACTTCTTTGTGCCCCAAGAAGATAGTACTATTACATTTTCTAAGTTGAAACTATACATACACTAAAGGAGCCTTTTATGAAAACAAAAAAACAAAACACTCATGCAACACAAGTAACTGAACTAGGTAAAGCAACAAAGCTTACTCTTGGTGCTGGTTTTGGTAGCGCTGAAGGCACTAGAAATGGCGCTGGAACTTATGGTTATACAACAACACAAATCACAGAACTCGGTGCAGCAACCAATCTTACTCTTGGTGCTTTTGGAATTCGTTCTGAAGGGAATAGAACAAACTGGGATCGCGGATTTACAAGAACACAAGTAACTGAACTCGGCACAGCGACAAAACTAACTGAAGGTCCTGGAGGAACACACAGCGAAGGCCCCATTCGACCTAGACCCGGACATTGGGGTTGGACAAAAACACCAACCCAAATCATTGACCTTGGTACAGCGACAAAACTAACACTTGGTGCGTATAAACGTGGCTTTGAAGGCATACGTGCATTAGGAGTTCGTCCATAACTTTTATTAAGTCATCAAAATAAGTAGGGCACTACAGATCAAAATGTGGTGCCCTATTTTTGTGCATTCCACAAGCGATAATACAACCCCTGCATCGCAAGCAGCTGATCGTGCGTACCTTGTTCAGTAATAGAACCATTTTCAAGAACAATAATAGTATCAGCATGCACTATCGTAGAAAGACGGTGCGCAATAATAAGAGTGGTTTTACCTGCCGAAATTTCTTCAAGATTTTTCTGAATCTCTTTTTCAGTTCTCATATCAAGCGATGACGTTGCTTCATCAAAAACATACAGTATTGGATTTTTAAGAATGGCACGAGCAAGAGCAATCCGTTGCTTTTCTCCTCCTGAAAGCTTAAGCCCTCGTTCCCCTACAACCGTATTATATCCAGCTGGCAGTTTTGCAATAAACTCATCAAGATGTGCAAGATGAGCAGCGTGTTTAACTTCATCTTCAGAAGCTTCTAAATTTCCGTATGCAATGTTGTAATACAACGTATCATTAAAAAGCATCGTTTCTTGAGCAACACTACCTATCATCTTTCGTAATGAATGCTGCGAAAGAGATCGAATATCATACCCATTGAACTGAATTGATCCTGCAGTAGGATCATACAAACGAAACAACAGCCTAGTAATAGTCGACTTTCCTGAACCAGTTGGGCCTACTAACGCAACCGTTTTTCCGGTAGGAATAGTAAATGAAAGAGTATCCAAAATAGTCCGCTCAGCAGTATACCCAAATGATACTGCCTTAAACTGTACCTCTGCTGTATCGGCTCGATAATCAATAGCTTGTGGGTTATCAGTAATTTCTGGTTTTGTATCCAGTATGTTCAAGATAGCGCTCATATCCTGAAGACCCTTACGAACTTGCTGTAGAATATGACCAAAGAAACTAAGTGGCATAACAAACTGCAAAACATACCCATTAATCAAAACAAAATCACCAACATCCATCGTCTTATTATAAACAGCATTACCTGAAAGTAATGTTATTAACAGTAAACCAACTCCAATAATAACTCCTTGGCCTATGCTGACCCACGAGACCATCAATAAACTTTTAACCCCTTCGTCTTCTTGATGCTTTAGCAAAAGATCAACTTGGCTGATTTCATGTTTTTCATGAGTAAAATATTTTACTGTTTCATAATTTAAGAGACTATCAACCATGGAAGCAGTCGCTTGTGAACGTTTTTCATTATAAAGTTCCCGCGCTTGAGAAGCCTTTTCTAAAAAGAAAATACTAAACAGTAAGTACGTGGCCATTATCAAAAATAAAAGAGTTCCGTATACAGCGCCATAAAGATAGGTTAAAAGAGTTATGGCAAGAACTATTTCAACAATAATAGGAAACAAAAATGAGATAATTCCCCAACACGCAGCCTCAAACCCATAGCGAGCATTTTCTATTTGACCCATCAATAAACCGGTTTGACGATTAAGATGAAAAGAAACTGAAAGACCCTGCAAATGAGTAAAAATATCTAACGTAAGGGACCTAATGCCTTTTTCTAAAATTCTAAAAACAAACATTTCTTTAACTTGTCGAATAACCTGATTCAGAACCCAACAGGCCCCATACCCAGCAAGAATAAAAAGCACTGTATGCTGACTCAAAGTTGTTGTTTGTAGTAACACATCGATTACTTTTTTAAAAAGAAGTGGAATACTTAAACTAAGACCGATCATAAATAGCGTAATGACACAGGTCATCAGAATACGCAGTTGTGTTTCTCGTTTGTTAAACCATACATACGAAATAATTTTAGAGAGTGCTGCAATTGACTGTTGTTTCAAACAAATATTCCTTATACTTCAATAAAAACAGGCGCCCAGTAAGAGCGCCCATTTAAGTTATCGAATGAAAAAACTATGTGATTATTCCAGAGATTTTAAATCTTTATAATCGTATTTTTTATGCTTTTCCATTTTTTTAGCTGCTTCATCTAAAATGCCGTTTACAAATTTGTATGCATCTTTTTCAGAAAAACATTTTGCAAGTTCAATTGCTTCGTTAATAACAATAACAGCTGCTGTATCAGTATAGATTAGTTCCCACAATGCCATCCTCAGAACAAGCCGTGTACAAACACCAAGTCTATCGAGTCGCCAGTTAGCCAGTAATGGCTTTACTTTTTCATCAACAGCTTCTCGCTCGGTAATAATGCTTTTAGTCATTTGAGCAACTTCACCATCTAAGGGAATATCCATCTCAAAACCACTATTGAAATTAAGAATTACCGATTCTAATGAAACGGTGTAATCAAAAGATTCCATCGCATAGAGAAAATGAAAGACCAACGAACGAAAATCTCGACGAGTGGTTGCAATCACAGCGGTGGATACTTCTTCTTGTATAACTAGTTCTTCTTGTTCTTTAGACACATTTAACCCCTATACTCGTTCAAGGTACACACCGGTACGAGTATCAACTTTAACTTTTTCACCTTCATTAACAAACAGAGGAACTTGAATGGTAATCCCCGTCTCAAGCACAGCTGGCTTTGTTGCGCCACCTTGCGCCGTATCACCACGCACACCTGGAGGAGTTTCTTTGATTGTGAAAATCATAGAAATCGGAGGAGTTATACCAATAATTCTGTCTTTAAAATAAAGCATATCGTACGATTCTTGTTCTTTTAAATAACCAAGAACATCTTCCAAAAGCTCTTTGCTTACTGAAATTTGATCATACGTATCTTGATCCATAAAATTATAAAGACCACCATCTTCATACAAAAATTGCATGGTCTTGCGTTCTAATTGTGGATCATCAAACTTTTGTTCTGAACGAAATGTTTCTTCAAATGTTGAACCTGTGATCAAATTTTTGATCTTAGCTCTTACAAGAGCACCCCCGCGACCCATTTTATTGTGCTGAAAGTCAAGCACTAAATGTGGCTCATCGCGAAGTAAAAATTTTGAACCTTTACGGAAATCTGTGGCTGATATCATCGAGTCTCCTTATCACCTTGAATTTTAACTTGATTTTTAAGCAAAAAGACGTACTCATCAGTATAAAAGCGGTTTTAGAAAAAGCAATTCAAACCAGCCATTCTTCACAAAAGCTCATTTTACGCTAGCCTTTCAAACAGTCAGCCTCTAACCGCCCACAACTTAAAGGAGCAACCATGGATTTTTTACGTTCAGTAGACCCTGAAACTGCACTCATTATAGACCAAGAACTTAACCGCTTAGAAACAACTATTGACCTTATCGCTTCAGAAAATTACACCTGGCCCGCAGTGCTTGAAGCAAGCGGATCGATACTCACCAACAAATATGCTGAAGGATACCCAGGCAAAAGATACTATGGTGGATGCGTTTATATTGATGAAGTAGAAAATCTTGCAAAACAACGGTGCGCCCAGCTTTTTAACGCAGAACATGTAAACGTTCAACCTCATTCAGGGTCACAAGCCAATATGGGAGTTTATTTTGCAGCTCTTAAACCGGGAGATACAATTCTTGGTATGGACCTTGCTGCAGGGGGGCACTTAACTCATGGTTATCCGGTCAATTTTTCAGGAACCTTTTACACTCGAGTTAATTATGGGGTAAACCGGGACACAGAATGTCTTGATTACGATGAAATCCAAAAACTAGCAGAACAACACAAGCCAAAGATGATTGTCTGTGGCGCTTCTGCTTATTCACAAATAATCGACTTTAAAAAATTTGCTGAAATTGCCGCATCTATTGATGCATTCTTACTTGCTGATATCGCACACATTGCAGGACCCATTGCCGCAAAGCTCCACCCTTCTCCAATAGAACATGCTGATTTTGTCAGCAGCACAACACACAAAACCTTACGCGGACCGCGCGGTGGACTTATCATGTGCAAAGCCCCTTATGCACAGCAGATTGATAAAGCTATTATGCCCGGTATCCAAGGAGGACCTTTAATGCAACAGATTGGTGCCAAAGCAGTTGCATTTGCTTACGCGCTCAAACCAGATTTTATCGAATACCAAAAACAGATTCTTGAAAACGCAAACACGATGGCTGAAGCATTTATCGCTCTTGGCTATCGAATTGTTTCTGGATCAACAAAAAATCATTTAATGGTTATCGATCTACGCAGTCAAAACTGCACCGGAAAAGAAGTTGAAGAACTTTTAGGAACGATTGGAATTTCAGCAAACAGAAACTGCATTCCGTTCGATCCACAAAAACCATTTGTAACCAGCGGCATCAGACTTGGAACCCCTGCAATCACAACACGTGGATTTAAAAAACAGGAAACTGAAACGGTTGTTCAAATCATTCACGAAGCGATCCAACATAAAAACGATCCTCATTATTTGACCAAACTGGGACAACAGGTTCATGACCTCTGCGCACAATTTCCTATTTACCCAGAACTTGTACAATAAAAATTAGTAACTCTTAATTCTCAAAAAAGGAGAATCACATGAGTGCAGAATTTGATAAATATGCCAAAAACTACCGCACAACACTTGATAAACCTCTTGCTTTAACCGGTGAGTCAAGCAGTTTTTTTGCTGAATACAAAACGAAAAAACTAGCTGAATGGTTGCCAGAATTTTTTCAAGGAACGCCCCTAACAATTCTTGATTTTGGTTGTGGGGATGGTTTGATGACCCATTTTGTCAGCCAGCAGTTTCCTCAATCAATTGTGCACGGTGTCGATCCCTCAGCCGAAAGTATCAAAATAGCCAAAGAATCTTATCCAAAGATTACCTTCAGCGTATCAGGCGAAACATTAGATTTTTTTGATGACAACACCTTTGACATTATTTTTGCAGCTGGAGTATTCCATCACATCCCTTTTGAACTTCATGAGCACTTTACTAAAGAACTTCTGCGCATTCTGGCTCCAAATGGAATCTTTGTGAATTTTGAGTTGAACCCGTTCAATCCCGCAACCCGTTATATTTTTAAGCATTCACCTGTGGATGTAGGCGCAACAATGCTCTATCCAGGATATGCGAAAAAGTTACTTGAACCTTATGGAAATACTGCAATAAAATTTTATGGATTCTTCCCCAATCTACTCAAAAATTTACGTTGGTCAGAAAAATTTTTAACGAAAATACCTCTGGGGGGACTTTACGCAGTCATTTTAAAAAAATGACGTAAAAACTTTTTAATATGATCTAATAGCCCATGCTGTAAGGCCCACAGTATTGAATGTATGCCGTAAAATGTTGCTACAGTAGCAAAGCCTATCAAGTACCAAATTTCAGGAACAGTAACAAGTCCTGGTAAAGCGCTAAAACAAAGAGCGAAAAAATACGGCAATTCTAAATACCAAGGCTTTCTATAAAACCACGCACACAAAAGCCCAACATTTGCAAACTTTAAAAGATAAAACAAAAGAACTCCTGATTTTGCAAAAAGCACTCTCAAAATAAACTGAAAGTGATGTTTACACATTTCAAGAACTTCTTTCTTAAGAATCTCTTCATACTCAGGAGAGCAGTATACCACTTCTGATTTTACTGTTTTAACTCGTTGTTCTGCACACTCGTCTGCATAATTAAGTCCAAGATCATTTGTTATAAAACCAAGACCAATATAAATACTATGCCAAAATGGATGCTGAAAGGTAAAAGTTCCATGCTCAATATTTTGACCATCTAAATAACAATTACGCTGATTTATAATCGACGAAAACCATACTGAATAGGCACCAAAACCAACCGTCATTAAGACAGCACACACAATTGTTGATCGAATGCTTTTCGTACTCAAAAAATACAATGATAATGCAGCTATACCCAAAGCAGTGCCCGTATACATCCGAATAGAATCTGAAAACGCTATAATAAAACCAACACATAAAAAATAAGGGAATATAGTTCTGTGTTTTTTTAAAATCAATACAATCATCAATGGAAAAAAACAAAAAGCAAAAAATCCTGGTATATGCTCATTACCAGTAGCCCAAGCAACATAACCAGCCGCAAGAACCGCCGCCATAACAATTATTTTTTCAATGCCCCCCTTGGTCAAAAGAAAAAAACCTGTAATCGCTACCAAAATTCCTAATCCCACAAGTGTAAAATCAAACCACCACACTGCATCAGCAAGAGAAATTTCAAATGTCTTTGCAAGATAAGGAACAAAATAAAAAAAACCAGGATCATTGCCAATGCAATTTTCTAAAGGAACAAGGCCACCATTAATCATTGCTAAAAAAGGTACCCCCACTGCGTTCCATACTTCTAACGTTGCATACAAAAGAATTTCTCTGCATTCCATAACCTTTGAAATCATAACTATCTTTCAATTCAAATTTTTTCTTGAACAATATAGAGCGGTCTATTTTTTTGCTGATCATACATTCGACCAATATATTCACCAAGCAGCCACATCAGCAAAAATTGAACCCCCATGAAAATATAAATCACCGTCACCAACCACTTGAAAAGTGGATAACGAGTACCATGCAAAAATGCATCAAATGTAATATAAGCAAACATTAATGAACCAGTCATAATCACAAAAAATCCTACGAATGCTGCTATGCGAAGAGGGAATAAAGAAAAATTTGCAAGACCATCAAAGGCCAGTTGAATGCTTTTTGACCACGTGTATGCCGGAGTTCCATGAATACGTTCGGGACGTTTAAAATCAATAAATGTATGTGAAAAGCCGGTCCAAGCAACCATTCCTCGTAAATAACGAGCCTGCTCTCTGAATTGATTAATTACTGTAAGAACCGATTTATCGAGTAACCGAAAATCCCCTACATGTTGAGGAATAGGGACCTGTGCAACAAGATGCAAAAGCTTGTAATATACAAACGCTGTTAAATCTTTAAAAAATCCATCATTTCGAGAACTTCTACGAGCATAGACAATATGAAAACCAACTTCCCACTGTTTGATCATTTCTTGAATCAATTCAGGGGGATCTTGCAGATCAGCGTCAAGAGAGATGACAGCATCACCATTTGCATGATCATAACCTGCAGTAAGCGCCATCTGATGTCCAAAATTACGCGAAAATAAAACACCTTTAACGCGTGAATCTGTCTCAGATAATTTTTTAATAATCTGCCACGAATTGTCTTTACTGCCATCGTTTACAAATAACAGCTCAGCATTATAAGTTTGCTGCAACTGATCATAGATCTCTTTTAATTTTTTATACAATACGGGAAGGTTTTCTTCTTCATTATAGACAGGAATAACAAATGATATTTTTTTCATAATCCTGCATGCTTAATAATGCGTTGAACATGTTGTTGCCACGTATACTGCTCAATCACTTTTTTACGCGCATTTTCACCCATCTTTTGACGCTCTGTTTCAGAAAGATTTAAACAGAACAAACAAGCATCAATAAACCCTTGAATATCTGTTGGATCAACAAGAATTCCAATCTGGTTTGCTACTTGAAATTTTTTTAAATCATTATTGTTAAGCTCTTTAATTCGTAAAGCTGGATTAATAATTTCAGCAAGCTGTTCTAAGTCAGAAGCCATTATCGGTTTTGCCATACTCATATATTCGAATAACTTTGTAGGAGATCCAAAAAATCGTGTGCCATCACTATTCGCTTGTGTTGGACATAAGAAAACATCGCACTGCGCTAAATACTGTGGTGCCTGATCTTGTGGAATTACTCCAGTAAATAAAACCTGCTCAGCAACTCCCTGCTGTTGCAACGAAGCTTCAAGCTGCTTACGTAAAACTCCATCTCCTATAAGCAAAAACTGTGCATTCTTATTTTGCTTGCACACTTCAGGAATTATTGCTTCTAAAACATTTATTCCATGCCAGTAACTGAAAGTTCCAATGAATCCGAATGTACATGTATTATTTTTTTCCATACCCAATCAAAGACCTTTCAAATATAGGCATATCTTTCAAATCTGGATCTAAAAATTCACATATCTTTTTAACAATTTTTTTACCAACATTAGAGATAAATCTTCTTTTTTTGTTGTAAATAAAACTTGTTGAAACAGGAATAACAGATACATCTTTATAGAAAAAAATCATTACTTGACGGAGGCTTTCACGAGTAAAACCAACTTCATGAGTAAAATCCATGTATCTTTCATGCTGAGCAAACCACCAATCTGCATTGTAAACATCAATAAGTACAACTCCTTCTGGCGCTAATCGTTTATAAATTTTTTCTAAAAGTTCCATAATTCTGTTTTTTTCTATGTGTTCTATTAATGCCTTTAGAATAATGACATCAAAATACTGTTCTGATTCCTCAAGAAAAGTAAAAATATCAGTCTGAATAAGATTTGCCGTAGGTATAATTTTTTTTGCTATTTCAAGATCCCCACAGGAAAGATCAACTCCCGTCAAATTCACATAGCCCTTATCAGAAAAAGTTTTAAGGAGATATCCTTTGTTACAACCAAGTTCTAAAATAGATTGCTCATTACTTACTTTTTTAAAATAAGGCGCATAAATTGTATCAAAATAATAGGTAAACCAAGTTAATTTTTCCTGATCTGCCCCATCAAGAAATTGCGAGCGCGTCTCATGATACTGTTTAAATAAAGTATCCCGTTCAAAATTTCCCTGCATTGCTATTCCTTTAAGTCTATTTCCATTCCACAAGTGGTCTGATTTTACCTTTTTGTCCACGCCAAAAACTTCCCGCACCTTCTATTTTTTGATTGTCTCGTTCTTTCATAGAAAAATTTATTAGTTCATTTTCAGAGAAAAGAGCTAATGAGTCAGAATCTATCAATTTTTCAAATTTTCCAAGATTAAAAATAGTAAGACCAACTGTTACAATGCCCTCTTGAAAAATATTACCCGGAATAACAATGTACAAAAATGTCAGTGAAAAAAGATCATTTTGTTGTTTTTTAAGCTCATCTAATGTTCTTGATGTTGAAAAAAGTAAAATACCAATTTCATCATAAAATGAAAAAATAAGAGAAATTTTATAACTATCATCTAACAATCTATAAAAAAATTCTATTGTTACTTGCTCATCAAGAAAAAATGTTTTTTCCTCAAGTTCATTCTTTTCTACAATCTTTACTAAAATCAAAGAAATCACATCGCCCAATACAAGACCTGGTTCTTCCCAATTAACTGAAGAAAGAGAAAATGCTTTCCCATTAAAATAAAATTTTGCAGCTTCAATAGGAGTTCCCAAAAATTTCTTAGCGCCATTCGATAAAACAAGAACTTGCGAACATAAATTTTTAACTACAGCAAGATTATGCGAGACAAATACAATGGTTCTTCCTGCTTTACCCATTTCACCCATTGATTGAATGCACTTTTTCTCAAACTCATAATCGCCCACTGCAAGAACTTCATCTATCAGTAGAATTTCTGGGCTTAAAAAAGCTGCTACTGCAAAAGCCAGCCGAAGTCGCATGCCAGATGAATATTTTTTAACAGGAATATCAAGAAATTGCTCCACTCCCGCAAAAGCAACTATCTCATCAAAATGAGCTGTTATTTCCCAACGCTTCATCCCTAAAATCACACCACTCAAGTAGATGTTTTCGCGGCCACTCAGTTCTGCATGAAAGCCTGTTCCAACCTCTAAAAGACTTGCAACTCGCCCTTTAAGCGTTACTTTGCCGCTTGTTGGAGAAGTAATTCTACTCAAAATTTTAAGAAGTGTGCTTTTACCAGAACCATTTTTACCGATAACTCCAAGAACTTCCCCTTCTTCTACTTCAAATGAAACATCATTCAAAGCATAAAAGGGCT
>CANNMA010000026.1 GCA_947505805.1 bacterium | reverse complement strand
ATATTTTGCTCGAGCTGTTAAAAAGATAAGATCATGTTTATCAACTCTGATCATAGTTTTATTAGTTGGAACAGCTACAACATCAAGTTTATAAATATTGTGAAATTCTTCAGCTTCTGTCATGGCCGTACCAGTCATTCCAGCAAGCTTGCTAAAAAGCCGGAAGAGATTTTGTAATGTAATAGAAGCGAGTGTTTGTGTTTCGCGTTCAATATCAACACCTTCTTTTGCCTCAAGTGCTTGATGAAGGCCATCACTGTAGCGTCGTCCTGGTAAAATACGACCAGTAAATTCATCAACAATAAGAACTTCATTATCGTGGACTACATATTCAACATCTTTTGCAAAAAGAGTATGCGCACGGAGTGCTTGGGTAGTGTGATGAAGAATACTCAAATTTTCAATAGCATATAAATTATCTAACTTAAAAAATGCTTCTATTTTGTCATTGCCTGATTCTGTTAATTGGACGCTGCGTTGTTTTTCATCAAGTTCATAATCTTCAACCTTTTTTAAAGGAGCAACGGCACGATTTGCTTGATTATATAAATCGCTACTATCACCTGATGGGCCAGAGATAATGAGTGGAGTTCGTGCTTCATCGATTAAGATAGAGTCAACTTCATCTACAATCGCAAAAGTTAAGTCTCGTTGTGCATAATCTTCGAGTCTAAATTTCATATTGTCGCGTAAATAGTCAAATCCGAGTTCATTATTAGTTACATATACAATGTCAGATTGATATACTTTTTTACGATCTCTGTCTGAAAGTGCATGCTGTACTACCCCAATACTAATATTCAAAAAAGAAAAAAGTGGTTCCATCCATGCGGCATCTCGACGAGCCAAATAGTCGTTTACGGTAACAAGAAAGACACTTTTACTTGAAAGAGCATTTAAATATAATGCTAAAGTTGCGGTTAAAGTTTTACCTTCACCGGTCTTCATTTCAGCAATTTTACCATGATGTAAAATTGCACCACCCATAAGTTGAACATCGTAGTGACGTTGTCCTAAGGTTCTTTTTGAAGCTTCTCTTACAACAGCAAAAGCTTCTGGAAGTAGATCGTCAAGTGATTCACCTTGGCTATAACGTTTTCTAAATTCATTTGTTTTTTCACCAATTTCTATATCAGATAATGCAATCATTGCCGGTTCAAAATCATTTATTTTTCTAACGATAGGTTGTAATTTTTTTAACTCCCTATCATTTTGTGATCCTATAATCTTTGCAAGTAATGTACTAAACATAATTTTAAGCCTCTTTTACAAATTTATACATAATTGTTTCAGTGTAATCTACGATGATTACTATTTCAACGAAACAACAGTAAGTTGCCTGTTTGGATCTTTATTTGTTTTTCGTACTGAACAGTAATGATCCGAACAGATAGTGCATTCAAAGTTTGACACATCCAATTGGTTTTCTGAAAGGCCATTTTCAATAATAATTTCTTTTAAATATTTTACCAGAGAGAATTTTATAGTGCCACTGGTATATAAAAAAGCTTTTGTGTGTGGATAGTGTAAGTGCACTTCATCGACAAAATCTTGCTTAACTTCATAACAACAATCATCAGCAGAAGACCCGATCATTACTACTAAATCAGAAAGTTTTACAAAAAAATCTTGCTGTAATTGGAGTAAAACTTGTTTAATAATTCCTCTTGTAAGCCCTTTCCAGCCTGCATGAATACTACTAATAATTTTTTGCACTGGATCATATACAATAATTGGTAAGCAATCTGCAGTTAAAATACCTATTCCGACGTTTTTTTCTTGAGTTATAAGATAATCACCATCATGAGTAAGCATAGGAAAATCTGAACAATTGCCGATAATAATCTTTCCTTCTGCTTTATGAACTTGGTTTAAAAAAGCAAAAGCATGACAGTGTATATTTTTTTGAATCTCATTAAAGGGGCGTTCTGTTATAAGTTCTGAAGAGAGCTTACCTCTGATAGTATCAGGATTAATAGCGCTTTTTAGGTCGCCCCAAAAAATTCTTATTTCTTTATATTCTTTTATTCGCATTAAAGATCTCCGCATACATTGATAAATGAATTGAATGTAAAAACAAAAAAAAAGTAGTCTTAACAATCTATAACGTACCTTTATTAGTGTTAGGAACTTTTATGAATAAGCAAGTTTTATCTCTTTTTTTCACAATGTTTTTAGTCACACAAAATATTTGTAGTTCTTACGCTATGCCTTTAGAAAAAAAACAGGAACTTTTGAAAATTATTAATGAGGCGCAAACAAGGTATCACAGCCGTTTTTTGCAAGGACTTGGAATAATTTTGCAAGGGAAAGAAGCACCTAAAGAAACAGGATCGTATTTGTATGGAAAATTTGAAAAATTGATACAACATTTTACATGTACCGCTACTCAGTTTCAAAACCTTAAAGAACAGATTCATTTAATTATTTCCATTGAGATCAAAAAAATAGAATTTGAAACAAGATACCCCTATTGTCTTGAGAAAGATTTTCAATTGAATGAATCAAAAAAAGCTTTTTTTTGTGATCCTGTCGTTTTAGAATATAACAGCATAAAAATGGTTTTACTTAATCATTATACAAGGCTTGGACAGATACTTTCTTGATTATAAAATAAGCTTCTTTAAAAAACTTTGTATACAGAAAAAAAGAAACATGGTAGGTCTTCTTGTCGATTGTTGTAAAATTCTAACCATCTATTAAAGGAGCTTCTTATGATCTACAAAAAAAACGCTACGATTTTTGTTTTTTGTCTTTTGACGAGCAATGTACTGTGTTGTTCTGATGAAGAAATAAATCAAGATACTACAAGTATGCCGGGCAATCTTCTTGCTGTAACTGCACAAAGTATCGATTATATTTTGCCGGCAGTTGTTTGTTTACTAACGGGGCAAGCAGTTTTGAAGAGCGGTATTATTCGTAAACACATTCCTCATACTCCTGAAATAGTAACTGCTGTTGAAAATCATATTCCAGGAAAAAGCATGGCGCGCCATACAGTGACTTACTTGGCAGTTGGTGCAGTGCTTTATACATTGATTAATAAAGCATTTAGCTCTGATACTTTAAATGGATTTTTGACAAGCAATATGCCTAACCTTTCAGGGATTTTGAATTATATCAACGCGCAAGTTACACAAGTTCCTGGTGCTTTAAGCAATCTGGAGCAGGTACTTGAAAATGATCTTAAATATCAATCTACCGACTTATTAATTCGCAAAAAGAATTAACATAATTTTTTAACTATAAAAAAAGAGATGTGCTTGTTAAAAATGAGCACATCTCTTTTTTTATAGTTAAATCAGTCTATAACAGTGTTGCCTAGTAAAGAAAGTGCCGATTAACCTTTAAAAACTACTTACGATTTGCTTATAAAATCTACGAGAGCCGTGAGTTTAATTGAACAACAATCTTTATGATTAAAAAATCTTTGTGTTGCTTCTTCTAGGTATGTAACTGATGCAGTAGTAATCAGAGTAATAATTGGATGATTGATAGTATTTGATGGCGCTTTATATGCATTTGCAGCGCTGATAAAAGTGATACCAGGCGCTCTATATTCAAGTTTTTTTTGAATGAACCAGTAATGAGTGCATCCAAGAATAATCGTATCAACTTGAGCTTTTTGTAATGGTTCAAGATGAGTAGTAATGCATTCGGCAAGTTCTTTATCTGTTGTTACATTATTTTCAATAAGCGGTACAAAGGGTGGGCAGGCTTGCTCGGTTACTGTTGCTAAAGAATTTTCCTCTAGAAGTAGTTTTTTATGAATGCCACTGTTAATAGTTGCTTGGGTTGCCATAATGCCAATTCGCTTAGTTGTGGATGCGGCAAGGGCTGCATAAATAGTTACGGGTACCATATCAATATACGTAATGTGTGGGAATTCTGTTTTGAGCATAGTAAGTACTGTCGCACTTAGAGTATGACACGCAACAAAAATAGTTGTTACACCAAGATCTTGTAAAAATAACGTCATGATTTTTCCTCGTTCAAGCAAAAATTGAGGAGTTTTTTGCCCATAAGGAAGATGTGCTGCATCTGCCAAATAATAAAGTTCATCAGCTTGTAGCGTGTGAGCAAGCGCATTTAAAATAGAAAAACCACCAATTCCAGAATCAATAAAACCTATTTTTTTTTTCATATGGGGATCTTTCTACTGTCTGCAAGGATATGTATAAGTTGATTGGTAAATCTTTTATCGATAGCGAGCTCTTTTTCTCGTTCTGTATCGATAGTCAGTATTGGGTTACATTTTTTCTTTATAAAAAGTTGTAGTTTATAGGGGCCAGGGGGAGCAATTTTTGTGTGAAGGGTAGGTAGCTGTGTTATGAATGTAGGATTATAGAGTTCTAAGTGACCCGGGCATGAATAATCAAATATGAGTTGAATATTGTGTACATGTGATCGCTCAGTCAAAGTTCGTTCAAAAATCATTCCTACTTTTTGAACCGCATCTCCATATGAAAAAAAATTGTACAGAGTTTCAATCTGTTTATGAGCATTTGGGTACCAATTTTCATAAACAGGCATGCCGAGAGTAAAACATTCTTTAAGGGTAAGTGATGATTTGCGTCGAAAAAGTTTTTCAGCTGTCAGTAGTGCAACTGTTGCTCCGTGGCTATGGGCAATTAAGTGGAAACTGATCGATTCTTTTTGAGATTGTGTCTTGATTAATTCCAGAAACAGAACAAGATTTTCTGCAGCAATCATACGCGCTGGTTCGTTATGTTCACCAGTCCATTCAAATGAATGAATGGTAAAGACCTTATTTTTCATTGAACTTAAAGTTGTAAAAAGAGCTTTGTATTCAGTACTGAAAGGTTTGTGCCAAGAAGATTGCTTTGCGAATGTGCCATGGATAAAAATCCAATGTTCGGTTGAATGAGTTGTGGATGGGAGATATAAGAAAACGAATAGTAAAAAATTGATACGAAGATGTTTTTTTGTATGCACATTGCAAGTTATAATGTTGTAGGGATTTTTTCTTAGTAACGTTTGGATCCCCACGGTCAGTCGAGCGCCACAGATTTTTAAAAATGTGATGGCTGACTCTCCTATCTCTCGGGATGACGGGCGGGGGGGGTATATCGCTGAGATAAGATAACTTATTTTGACTGAGATTTTCACGATTGCTCGATCTAAGGATCTCATATAAAAAAAACGATAGAAGTCATAAAAAATAAGGAAGATCACACGAAACGCGTTAGACACGAATTTCATATAATCTCCCTTATTTATTTTTTAATTATGCACGATCAAAAAAGAAAGCAATTTCACGTGCTGCACTTGCTTGAGAATCAGAACCGTGAGTTGCATTGTTACCTTTTGAGGTTCCAAACAATTTACGGACTGTTCCTTCATGCGCTTGTGCAGGATCGGTTGCTCCCATTAAGTCACGCCATCCTAAAATAGCATTGTCTTTTTCAAGAACAACAACTACTACAGGACCAGAAGTCATAAAAGTAACGAGTTCTGGAAGAAATGGACGACCTTTATGTTCTGCATAAAACTCTTCAGCTTGGTATGCTGTAAGTTGTTTTTCTGCAAGACGAACAATTTTAAACCCATGATTAGTAATGAGTTCTAAAATTGCAAAAGCATTACCAGCTTGCATTGCATCTGGTTTGATAATAGCTAATGTTTTTTCCATAAAAAGATCCTTAATTCTTATCTGTTTTTTGACGTGCAGATGCTTTTTCAAGTTCAATCTGGAAAGCACTTTTTGGTTTTGCTACAGGTGTTGTATCAATAGCTTCTTCTCTTGATGGGCGTGATGATTGTTTTTTCTCTTCGCGTTCACGAGGTAATTCTGCGTTAAGCTTAGTAGTAAGGCCGAGTTTATGTTCGTCTTTACTTACTTTGATAACACGGAATTCTTTCTTTTCGCCTACTTTAAAGAGATCTTCAATCTTAGCATCATCTTTTTTCAAATCGCTTAGTTCAGAAATATGAACAAGACCTTCAATGCCTGATTCAAGTTTTACAAAGAGACCAAAGTTTGTGATACGAGAAATAACACCAGTGGTTAAAGAACCAACTTTATAGATAGAATCAATGTTTTCCCATGGATTTTGGCTCAATTGCTTGATACCAAGAGAAATCTTTTTGTTTTCTGTATCTACAGAAAGAACAACAGCTTCGATTTCTGTTCCACGTTTGAACATATCGCCTGGGTGTTCAATGTGTTCAGTCCATGAAAGATCTGAAACGTGAACAAGTCCATCAATACCTGGCTTAAGAAGAACGAAAATACCAAAGTCAGTAATGTTGCTAATGGTACCTTTGATCTTTTCTCCAACTTTGAACTCAGCAGCCACAGTTTCCCATGGATTTTTATCAAGTTGTTTGATACTTAAAGACATACGGCGATTTTCTTTATCTAAAGAAATAACCAATGCTTCAACTTCATCGCCAATTTTGTAATGACGTTTGAGATCGGTGATACGATCAATCCATGAAATTTCAGAAATATGGATAAGACCTTCAACACCTTTTTGTACTTCAACAAAAAGACCGTAATCGGTAATGTTAGAAACTTTACCTTTAACGCGTGATCCAGGGGTGATTTCTTGATTCATACCTTCCCATGGATTGTTTGAAAGTTGCTTCATGCCAAGTGAAATTTTTTCATTGTCTTTATCAAATGAAAGCACTTTAACATTTACTGTTTCTCCAATTTTTACGATTTCGCTTGGATGAGCAATTCTGCCCCAAGTCATATCAGTAATATGAAGAAGTCCGTCAACACCACCTATGTCAATAAACACACCGTAGTTAGTGATGTTTTTAACGATTCCTTCGATAGTTTGTCCTTCAGACACAGTATCAAGAATTTTTTTGCGAACTTCAGTGCGCTGGTCACCAAGGAATTTACGACGAGAAATAATAACGTTTCCGCGTTTTTTATTTACCTTGATAATGTTTGCAGTGATAGTGGTATTTACATACTGGTCAAAGTTTGTAACGCGTTGAATATCAACTTGTGATCCTGGCAAGAATGCAGGGATACCGATATCAACAGAAAGACCGCCTTTAACTTTATGAGTAACAACGCCTTCAACAGCTTCGCCACGTTCAAAGTATTTAAGAATAGTGTCCCATGCTTTCAAAGCTTTTGCTTTTTCATAAGAAAGAACAAGTTCTCCCTCAGGGCTTTCTAATTGATCAAGGATAACTTCAATAGCGTCGCCGACCTTGAATTTTTTAAGTTCGAATGGTGAAAATTCGTAACGAGGTATAACACTTTCAGATTTGTATCCGATATCGACACGAATACCATCATTAGTGATATCAATAACTTTACCTTCAACAACCTTGCCTGGTTGATTGACTGAAAAAAAACCTTCAAACAGATTAGAAAGCTCTTCTAGCTGTTCATCATTAAGGACTGTATCGAAATCATCGAATTCAACAATATCAACCTTCCCAAACTGTTTAGGATGTATGATTTCTTTTGACATGAATATGCTCCTGAGGAGAAATAACCCGTATTTTCAAGAACTGAAATGGCGGGGTTAAGGGTTTGTAAAACAACAACAATACTACGAAAGTAGCATTTTTAGGAGCTTTACGCAACTCTTAGTCTCCCTGGGTATTTTCAGATAGGGAATTTATTTTTGGCATTCTTGAAATGAGCCGAATCATTTTTCTGACAATAAGGTAGTGAAAAAAGGAAAGTAAGGGAGGTACAGCTGAAAGAATAGGATATCCTAATAAAATGACTCCACGTACATCTTCCAAGAATGATGTTACTTTTGAGCCAATCAGGGGGAGCTTAAAAAAAGAAAATATTTTTTTGGCAAAGCTTCGACTAATATAACTGACTTCTTCTGCGGGTATGGTGCTTTTTGAAGGCCAGACATTTTCTTGAAATGTAGTAATTTTCCCTTTAAGTGCAAATGCCAAAATAACAATGCTGATAGCAATAAGAGCAAGGGAGTAGACTATAATATGAAAATTTATAGGAAAGCTAAGGCATGCCATTCGTTTCCAAAAATCTTTTCCATCACCTTTTTTATTGGCTCTGTAGCATAGATAAATGCCGGTAAAGCTAATAATAATTGTTACTAATGTCATTCCAAGAGACCAGAGATCATAATATTCTGTAATAGGGTGTGATTCTCCCAACCATCCTTTAAATGAATATTCAATAATTTGATGGCTAAAAAGTAGTACTCCAAAAAAGAGTCCACTTGAAATACTTAAAAAAGGGCTTAGAAAGCAATAAAGAGCAGTTTCTGAGGAGCTAACCTTTCCTTTTTTAAGTCGATGCGCCAGTTCTCTAATATCCCATAGAAACATAGTATTCCTTACTTATTTAGATGATGGAAGCTGTTATATTCTTTTTTTCGATAAAACTATTTTTTAATAATTGTTTATCAAAAGGACCGGTAGGTTTGTTTTGAGTGTAATTAAAGAGTGCAGTTTTTAAGATAGTTGTCACGGTAGTCATGATCAGCATTACAACAAAAAGTGGAATAATGATTCCTGTGATTCCTAGAATTCCAATAAAAAGTATATTTTGAGTTGGTAGAGGATGAGGTTGGGCATAGGTTATGATGAGATACAGAGATCCAAAAAAAAGCGTGTACCACAGTGTAATGAATAATGCACCAATAAGGTTTACATTAAATGTTGCCCCAATTGTTTCGCCCCATGTTTTTTTCATAGTTTCGGTCGAACATTTTATTGTATCAATCAGTCCATAGTCTTGAAGTGCAATTAAAGGAACTACAAAAAAACTGATAATACTCCAGCTAATACTGATAGTTGTTTTGAGAATAAGAGCTAAAATACTCATACTAAGCCCTTTTTTTTCAGAGCGTAAAGCAGATAAAAAAGTTCCAATGGTTGCATCAAAAAAAGCCCAACCAATTATCGTTTGTAATCGATGAAAGCTTCTTACAAAACTTGCTCGTATACTTGCTGGTTTTCCTTCAAAAAGCTGTGCGGTATAAAAACTGAGAGCAACTTTAGTAATAACTGAACTTGTTATGCTAATGAATAAAAAAAGGAAGCATAATAGTGATGAAGAACTATGAAACGATTGGGAAGAAAAAGCAAGACGAAGAGCACTGTTTTCTATGATAAGGGCAAGAAAAAAAAGTCCAGTTATTGCATATAAAATTCCTGATAAAAAATTAAAAAAAAGTATTTTTTTATGATTTTCTATAAAAACAAATGCTATTTTCCCCAGCCGCCATCCAGTACTAATTTTTTGACTAAGTGATTGCGTTTCCATGTACTCTCCTTGCTTTAATGAGATCGATAGGGATAAGAGATTTTAATTTTATGATAATTTTTATGGTAAATGCAATTGTTTATAGCTGTGTGTATAGAATACTGTGCCATTTACTTATTCAAAATAAGTTTTAAGAAATTGATTAGAAAATGTATTGGTTGGATCATATCTTTTTTTGATTTTCCAAAAAAGGGGAGCTTGTGGAAATGCCTGATTAAATTGAAGTTGTGATGCGGTGAGTTTGTAAGGTAAATAATAAGTTCCACCGTGGGTTAAAGCAGCGCTGATAAGTTTTTTGATACAAATGTCTCCATTGCGTAATGCTGCAGAAGTTTTCCATTGATCATAAAAAATGACTACTGCAAACGCTTCATGAGTTGACCAAGAAAGTATTGATTCATTATTTGCGGTGACATGGCGTATTGACACGTTTAAAACATTTAAAGAATGATCGGTAATTATTTTTGTAAGGTCATGCATAAATGGTATGAGATGATCAACCGGAATAAAAAATTCTTGCAATAAAGAAACGGAAACCCATTTAGGGAAAAAAAGATCGCTGACCGCGTAACTTGCTTCATAGTTTCTCCATACAATAACGGACTCATTTAATTGTAAGTTTTCAAGAGCGGGACGAACAAATTGGATAAAAGGAATTTGTTTAGCAGCAGCTATTTTAGCATAGTTGATAAATGGGTGCGATGAATAAAGTTGTAAGCGACCTGCAGAAGGTTCTTTTGATGTTTTGTGCCAGGTAATTGATTGAATGGTGTTAAAAAGTGGTGGATAGAGTTCGGCATTATGAAGCAGCGCTGTCGGACTATTTTTTATTTTATTTTTAAAGTGAGCAGGATACTCTTCGAGTGTCATTTTTTCAGTAAAGCGCTCCATAGCACAGTTATCTGTTAATAAAAGAGTAGCTTCTACAATTACTCCCAATGCTCCATATCCTCCAATAGCTGCATAAAAAAGATCACTATTTTCCGTTCTACTGGCTGTTTTGAGTGATCCATCTGCGACTACTATTTTAATAGAAAGGACTGTTTGAATAATGGGCCCAAATCCTATATAGCGACCATGAGCATTTACACTTAAAGATCCACCCACCGTAAAACTGTTGTATGATTGCATAACAGCCACTGAAAAATGGTAAGGGTCAATAGCTTCTTGCACTTGTCGCCAGGTTGCTCCAGTTTGAACGGTGATTGTTTTTTTGCCATGATCAATAGCAATGATTTTAGTAAGCTTGGTCATATCGATGACCGTTCCTGCATTACAAGAGATGTGTCCGCCTTGGCTATACCGTGCCCCAGCGATGGAAAGAGGGCCTTTAGCTTTTTGGACAATGTCTTGCACTTCTTTAATGCTTGTTGGGTAAACAAGGTTTGCAATAGGAGTTGTTTCAAGTTCACTATAGTCAGTGATTGTGCGCTTTGAACCTAAAAATCCAAAGCAATTTTGGACTACAACATTTGCAAGCAGGCATGCTTGAATCACAAGAAGAAAAAAAATCCATCTACGTTTCATAAAAGACTCCTTAAAAACTGTTTAGGAACTTAAGAAGTATAGCGTTTCTTCATGAAATCGTCCTTTTGCAGTTTTGTGTGAAAATTGTAATAAAAAAATAAGCCATCTTTTAAAGATATTATTTAAAATATGGCTTTACTGTTTGAGTAAAGAATTAGCAGAAATAGGTTTCTAAGAATGTATTAGAAAAAATATGTGTTGGGTCATATTTTTCTTTTATCTGCCAAAAAAGTTGATTGCGCGGATATGCCAAGTTCAGTTGTGATGTGCTTGCATGAAGTCGGTAAGGAAGATAATAGGTTCCTCCAACAGCAAGTGCCGCATTGATAAGCTTTTTTGTACAAATATCTGCATTATTAAAAGCTGCTTCGGTTTTCCATTGATCATAAAAAATAACTACAGCAAACGATTCTTTTTCAGACCACGAAAGAATAGATTCATTATTGGGCGCTACATGGCGTAAAGAAACATTTAAGATATTCATACCATGCTCGGTAACAATGGTTTTAAATGAATCTAAAAATTCCACAATATGGTCAATAGGAATGAAATATTCTTGAAGCAGTGATGTTGAAAAGATCTGCGGATAAAAAAGTTCATCGGTGTGATAGCTTGCTTCATAGTTTTTCCAAATCACAGTTTGAGTAGTAAGTCCAAATAGCTCAACTGATGGACGAATTTTGTGGAAAAATGCTAATCGTTTGGCGATACCCATTTTTATGAGGCTTGTAATCTGTATTGGTTTATGTTGTTTAAGTCGTTCAGTGATGGTTGGTTGTTTGGTTGTTGTTTGCCATGTGATACTAGTTACTGTGTCAAAATGAGGAGGATAAAGATCCGCATTGTGCATAATAGCTTGAGGATTAGCTTTGATAGTTTTAAAAAAATCAGGATAATCAACAATTGGTAAACAAACAGCTTTTCGTTCCATAAGAATATTATCTGAAAGTTGTAGAGTTGCTTCTACAATAATTCCGAGTGCACCATATCCACCAATTGCTCCGTAAAATAGGTCTGAATTAATGGTTCTGCTTGCTTCAATTAAAGATCCATCAGCAAGAACAATCATAATCGAAAGGACTGTTTGAATGAGTGGGCCATATCCTAAATAACGACCATGACAATTTACTGCTAATGATCCACCGATTGAAAAGTTGTTATATGATTGCATAACGGTCACTGAAAGATCAAAAGGGTCAATATGTTCTTGCACATCTTTCCATAACGCTCCTGTTTGTACAGCAATTGTTTTTGCTGTTGTATCGAGTGATACAATTTTGTTAAGTCGAGACATGTCAATAGAGACACCATCTGTTATATAGCAGTGGTTACCTTGACTATAACAGGCCCCTTTTACAGAGACTTTTCCTGTTGCTGTTCTTATCGCATCTTGAAGTTCGTCAACAGTTTGAGGAGTTATACATGTATGTACTGGTGTTGTAAGAGATTCTTTTGCACGATTACTAGCTGTTGCTGTTGGTAATTCTGCGCAATGTATAAGTCCAAAAAAAAGGACAATAGGTATGAGTAGATTTTTTTTCATAATAGCACCTCCATGTTAAATGAAAAATTAATAGTCAAAAATATGAATAACGGAATAACCACTTTCTTGAACAGATTTAAAAAAAGCTTTTAGCTCAGTTAAAGGTACTTTAACTTCCATGCGAGGGAATGCTTCTTTTCCAGGTAGTGTAGGCGTTGCATGGAGCACAGTACATTTTGTGGGTGCAATAAATGCGGCTTCACTATCTGGCGCCTCTAGTTGAATACATAATTCTTTATGTCCAGCGATTTCGATAATTTCGATATCAAGAGCGGTTATTTTTTGAATAAGATTGGTGAAAGGTAAATATCGAGGAAGCTCAACAAGAGTAATGCCTGTTTCATAAAGCTTAATAATTTTTACTCCGTCTTTTTCAAGAGTAGTAAGTTGTTTATGTGGATCAAAAACAATAGCTTTGACGGTTAAGGCATCAGCATTTCCTGGAAGACTATACATAAAACGTGGTCCTGCTGCTAAAACTCCTAGTTGAGTATATAAACCAGTCATAACTGATCCAATAAAAAAGTTCGTGATTGCTGCTGAAGAAAAAAATGCTTGTTTTGCTCCAAAAAGTTGATAAGCAGTACGTGTGTTATTGGCAGTATGTTTCCAAAATGAGCGGATACTTGTTAAAAAAGGATATTGATACCAAGGAGTATGGTTTAAAAATAAACTTAAATTTTGAAGTTCATCTACAGATCTCCATTCAATAGGAGTTAGGTACGTTGCTACCAATTCGCGTTCGTAAGGTTCTTTTGATGATACAATTTCTTTTTTTATATCGAGAATATCATCTTCAGCTTGAGATGGCGCATGTTTTGTAAAGCATAAAAGGGTATTTTCTGTAGGGTCATTTTCTTGAAAAAGTTGAGCACTACTTACAGAAAATCCATGTTCTGTAATCGTTTCAATCCAATACTGAATTGGTTGAAAATTACGAATTTCATTTTTTTCGTCTTCTTTTGAGGCTCCAGTTACCGCGTTATACACACTGTGAACAACATGAAGTAAAGGCATTAACTCTTCTGTTCCATTATGATCGCGGATAATAAGCATTCCGCCTGGACGAAGCACTCGATGAAGTGACGCTATAAAATCATTGAGTAGTTCTGCTGGGGCATGATGTAATCCAATATAACAGGTTATAAGATCAAGACTTTCACTTGGAATGTCAGCTGGATTTATAGGTTGATAAGTTAGCGGTAGGGCTTTGCCAACACTTGTGATTGATTTACGTTCAAACATATCAAGAGTTGATTGATTTGTTGGCATGATAAAGATAGGCCCTGCGATAGTAAGCGCTTTTTTAAGACTGTTAACATATCGACCGGGAGTGCCTATTTCCAAATAGCCTTGGATAGGTTGTGTTCCTACGATTTTTTGCGTTTGTCGAGTCATTTCATCAACTTGCGTTTTAAGTGATAGAAATGATCGATAAAGTAGTTTTACTCGATAAGCAAATGGGTAGGCTTGAACAGTAGTAGCTGCGGGTACTTTTACAGTATAACCTGCGGCAGAAGGCAATAGTTGTATCAGTTGATGATAGGTTTCTTCATCATTTACCGTTTGTGTGGTAATTCCGTCAATAAGAGCGGTTAAAGGTTTTGCGGGAAGAATATTAAAAATATAAGTTAAAAAATTTTCAAGACCTGTATGTAATTCTGGCTGTATGCATACTTTTTGATAATAGTCTGTGTTTGAAGCTTTGTTTTGTAGCGGACTTAATAGGACACCGATTGTAATTAAAAGTACTTTCAAGAGTTTTATTTGTATTTTTTTCATGGGACCTCCTGGCAAAAAAATGAAAAATATAATCACCTACCAGTGTAAACTCTTATCAATACATGATCAAAGGCCCTCATGAAGCTTATTATGAGCAGTTGTTTTTTTATATATATCTTGCTACAAGATTATTTCAGAT
>CANNMA010000025.1 GCA_947505805.1 bacterium | reverse complement strand
TTTATCATGGTACAGAGGTCTAAAAATTTGTTGGTCAAAAACTTTAGAAGCAAGCCTAGCATTTCTTCAATTAGCTTGCTCTATAAGGCTTTTGTCTAAGTGTTGAATTTTCGTATAAGCTCTTAAAATAACGATTAGATCGAGTATAAAGTTATTTTGAACTCAGTGAAAGATAGGTCTTTAAAAAAGAAAGCCAGTTTGTTTTAAAAGCAAAGGCTGTTTTTTTGTACGAGGAGTGAATAGCGTCTTCAGGAAAGTAAATAGAAAGCCCATGTGCTCCAGCAAAGTCTACGCCAGCGCTATTTTTGTGTATAGCGGCTACAAGAAGCTCTTGTCCTTTTAGGAGTTCGTTTTTAAGCTCTGCAACATTATCTGAAGCAACGCTTTTTTCTGCGTCTGGGCATAGTGAAATTTGAGACAATAAGTTCTTGTAAAAGTGCAATAGATCTATAAATTCAGGCTCATCAAAATGAGTACATAAGTGTTTGTTTCTGCTTAAGCGTATATTTTTTTTAATATCTTTATTGTTTTGTTGCATAAGCATTTGTTGCAATAATGATGCAACTCGAGAAATATTGTTGCTTAGGCCTTCTAGCTCGTTTAAGAGGATGCACGATTGAGTAAACCCTTTTGTGTTTTTGTAGGTTTTTTCGTAAGCGCATACAAAATGTGCGCCGAGTTCTTTTGGGGAGGGGGCTTTAACAAGAAAAGGGCAAAGTGCATATTGATAGTTCCAGCCTGTTCCTCGTTCTACATCTTCAGATGCAACCATAATGTCTGCATATGGCTCCATAGCTAAGGCGATTTCTATCATTGCCATTAGGCAGGCATCAAAAGCTATGATATCCAATTTTTTATGATTGAGTGATGTTGCGCAAATAGTTTTTAATGCGTGGCAGAGCTGCTGCTCATTCATAAATTTATTGGTTTCATCGTTAAAACAAACACCTTTACATATTTCTTTTGATGCATTGATTTCATAAAAGGGTAAAAATCCAATAACTTTTGAATAGGTTTTAAAAAAATCTTTAGAATCTGATAGTGAAAAAAGTTCAGAAGCTGAAAGGTTTGATCTAAAAATTGGCTCTAAGACTCCTGTTCCATGATTCCATATAATGAGTGCGTAGTGATCAGCAGGGTATTTGCTTATTGTTTCAGCACAAAATGCAATAAGAGTTTCTGCCTCGCCGCAATCAGTTTGATTATAGCTTTCAGAGATAACTATTTTTGTTCCCTTATCTATAAAAAATGTTTTTGATGCAGTTTTGTTTTTTTCGTAGAAGTTGTGTTGAGCGATAATATTTACATAATTATTAGAGCTTACTTTTTGCATTTGAAGAATGTTGCGGGGAGCAAAAATAGCTAAATCATTTGTTGCTGCCATATAGACCATAATAGTCCATGGTTTTTTGGGCGTTTTTGCGGCAAGGGCTTCATCTTCTTGTCCAAGGCAAAACAGAGTTAAAAGGAGGAATTGTATTGTTATCAGGTTGATTTTTATGTTCATCAATTCCTCCTTGTTTTATTTTAATATTAAAATGTTAACTCTATAATGTTAAACCATTTATTTCCACGAGCAAAAGGAGTTATTGCGTATGTTGGATCTGGTTGACGAGTTGGAAAATATACAGAAAGTCCGCGTGCCCTTGAAAGATTTTTCCCTTCTGTATGCATAATCACTGAACTTGCAAGATAAGTACGAGCAGTAGTTATAGCATTTTGCAGGTCTGATTTTATAGCTTGTGAATTTGTTGGGTCTAATAAAACATAGTTGAGATTATCGCTTAGATTTCCAAGAAAATGATCTAAGTCTATGTAAGATGGTTCTGAAAAATGGGTGCAAAGACGCTTTGATTTACAAGCTCTAATGGTATTACTTAAAGAATTGTTTTGTTGATAATCAAGCGCTCTAATAAGAAGCGCGCTTAGATCATTTACTGCTTTTTCTAATACAACCACCTTTTTAAGATCTACAGCAGAAAATGTATAATCATATGTAATTGACTGGTAAGCATTGTTATATGCTTTTACAATATGTTTTGCAAACTCAGCTGGCTCCAGAGTTTTTGTAAGAAATGGTCGCAATACTTCATCATATTTCCATCCTGAACCTAACTCTATTTCTTGAGAAAAAACTGCATAATTAGCATATGGTCGAATAAGATTTGCTACTTCAAGCATTCCCATAAGGCATGCATCATATCCAATAATTTCGAACTTTCCGCCTTGTAAAGCTCCTTGTTGAATTGTTTTAAGAGCGTAATCTAACTTTTGATTTGATAAGAATGAGTTATAGGTTTCACTAAAACAGACTGCTCGCGGATCTAACATTTGTCTTTTTTGGAAATAATCAAAAAATCCCATTGAGCGATCAATTTCTAACATGTTTGTTTGTGGATTAAAAATGAACAGTTCTGATGGATTAATAATGGTTCTGCCGCCAACATTATCAAGAATACCTGATCCATGATTCCACAAAACAAGAGCATAATGATTTGCAGGATAATTTTTGATTGCCCAATTACAAAAATCAATTAATGTTGCAGCGCTTCCGCTATCTAATTTTTGAGAAGATGATGGTTGTCCATAATCGACTTGAACAATACGTCCTTTTTCAACATAGACACGTTTTGTTTTTTCGTATGAGCCTTGTCTATCAAGGTGAGCAACTATGTTAAGATTATTATTTGATCCTATTTTTGCCATATCATCAAGATTTTTTCCTGAAAAATAATTGAGATCGTTATCTGCTGCAATATAGACAAGAAATGTCCAATCTTTTAACGGTTGAATAGCTTTGATTCCTTCAGTGCTCGATTCATCAGAGGAACCTGCTACATGAGTGTGGATATCTGTAATAAGTGCTTCTGCGTGGACCATCTGAGAGAGTAGTAAAAATATGTAATAGGCTGTTTTTGATAGTTTACGAACATACATAGGGGCTCCTTTTTTGTTAAAATATTTCCCCTACTATAAAAAATTTTATGATTCAGAAGCAACCTTTTGTGTGAATAGTATTTTTCTTTGGTGATGAGTATGTGCTATCCAGATAAGAGTAAGCGTTAGAAGAAAGGTAAGTTGAAAATCTAGAAAGAAAAGTTGTAAAGGGCTTTTTATAAGTATGCAAAAAGCTACAACTGCAAGAGCATGCATTGAATGCAGTGGTAGCGCAAAAAGAGCAGTTATTTTAACAAAAAGAAAAGTATAAAAAGCTCTGTTAAATGAAACGCTTGGCCAAGAAAATAAAAAATAAATAAAAGAAATGCTTAATAAAAAAAATTGTTTAAAAAAAAATCGAGTTGGAATGATGGAAATAATTTTTTCCAATATCATGATAAAGATCAGCAAATGAAGCCCTGATCGTGCAAGAAAATGAGAAATTCCCCATAGTTTAAAAGAAGGTTTTTGATCTTCTAAATCATCTTTAATGGTTGTTCTATTGCCTAAAAAAAGAGAAGAAAAAAGTGCAAAAGTTTTAGGTTTCATTTTTTTTGAAAGAGCAATGTGCAGCAGCTTTCGTTTTTCAGAAATCCATCTTTGAAAAGAATGCTGAGGGTGTTTAAGTATTGAAAGAGTTATCTGTTTTTGAAAAATAGAGGCATCAATACCTTCTTTATAGGCATACCATTTAAAATCTCCTTTAGGTAGTTGTATTTGATCTATTGAACAATGAATTAAATCGGAAACAGAGCAATGAGGTTTTTTGTAAGTATAGATTGAAAGTGTGCAAGGGGATTTTTGCCATTGATGTTGATTGTAGATTCGTTTTGTATTAAGTGTGATCTGATAGTGCCATGGCGCAGTTTTTGAAAATGATACCGATTCGACTGTGCCTTCTAGTGTGACATGATAAAGAGGGAAAAGATTTTCACGATTATGAATAGTGAGTAGTAATCGCCCTGCTCCAAAAGCAAAGCAGAGTAAGAATATAAAAACTTTTTTTAGAGAGAAGTAATTATGTTTAATGGCTAAAGTTAATAGTACTCCTAAGGCGGCTGCTGCTATCATTAAACTTATTATTCCGTAATAAGCAGATAGTATGCCGAAGATCAGAGTTAAGGTATAAAAAATTGATGGCGGAATAACAAAAGGTAAAAAAGGACGATAGCCCGCAACTGTTTTAAAAAAATACATATTTTCTACTAGATACTGTTTTTGAATAAGAAAAGAAGCTCTGTAAGGATAGTATCGTAAAAAAAGATAACAGTGAACTGTTTTAAAAAAGTTCTTTAATTGGCGTTAGAAGTAGTTTCTTCTGAAGCTCTTGTTTTTCTTGAATGGCAGTTTCAGATTTCTCATATATTTTTTTTCTTAGGCTAGCTCCTTCTGATGTATGAAAGAGGGGATGAAGATTTTTGTTTTTAATAAGTGCTATAATTTTTTGATTTTCTAAAGATTCTATTTTTTCTTGTGCTTGAAAAATCTTTTTAATAGCTGGGAGTTTAAGATATTTTTTTTGTAGTTCATCAAATAAAATAAATTCTTTAGAGTTATATATTTTTTCTATTTCGGAGCTTATTAGAGTAGTTATTTCTTGAATAGCGCTATCAAGGCCCCTATTAATCATTTTTAAAAAATCCGCTTCTTCAAAAACTTCAACAAGCGCGACTCTCTCTTTTTTAAGTATGGGTCTAACGGAAGAGAAAAAATCTTTGTTTTTTGTTTCTTCAAGCATGTTATTAACCTGATAAAGGAGTGTACTATCAATAAGGTTTTTATTAGTTTCGTATAATTTTTTTAAAAAACTAAGCATTTTTTTATTTTCAATAACATGCTCAAAAAGTGGGATATTAGCGATTATGAGCCATTGTTTATTGCATTCTATAAAAAGTTGGTCTTTTTGGACTGTTTCAATAAGACTTTCAAGTTCACGCTGTTTTTTTGAAATTTGGATATCAAACTTTTCTGAAGTTTTTTGATAATTAATTTCAAGAGGCGTTAAAGCTGAATATGCTGACTGAGAGATAAAAGCGGCGCAGAGGATTGTTGTATATATTGATCTTATAAGGAATGTGGATTTTTTCATGGAGCTCCTTAAGCTTATTTTCCCTCATTAAGGATGCCAAAAAGTTAGATAATTGCCAACAAATATAAATCTCTATACCATTGATTCTATCGAAAATATAAGGAGAAATTATGTTAATGCCATTGGCAGGTTCGCCTGTTTTAAAAATGATTTTATGGAATGGCCTTGTTGTGCTTGTTAATCCAGTAAAAAACATTCCTCAAGTTTCTGCTCAACTATGGTATCACGTTGGATCAAAGGATGAAGAAAGTTCTCAAAAAGGAATGGCTCATATTTTAGAGCATATGATTTTTAAGGGTACAAAAAAACTTTCAGAAACTGATATTAGCGCTGTTGCTCAAAAACTTTCAGGCGATACCAATGCATTTACATCGTATGATTATACTGGATATATTTTCGAATTTCCTTCTCATCATTGGCAAGAATCGTTATCTCTTTTTGCAGATTGTATGCGCAATTGTCGATTTGAAGAACAAATGCTCAATTCTGAATTGAAGGCAGTAGTTCAAGAACTTAAAATGAACAAAGACAAATACTTTAAAACATTATGGCAATCGATGCTTTCAGCAGTTTTTTCAGATCATCCGTATCATTATCCTGTTATTGGTTTTAAACAAGATCTATGGAGTTTAAAAAGGGATGATATTTTTGCTTTTTATCAAAAACATTATGTGCCTAACAATGCAACATTGGTAATTGTTGGAGATGTAACTCCTGATGAAGTATTTGAACTAGCGCAAAAAGCATTTGGAGATATTCAGCCAGATTTAAAGTATGTAAAGAAAGATTTTTATCATAGTAAGGATCTTATAGCGCAATCGATTTCTATTTATCGTGATGTTAAGCAGCCTTACGGATTATTTGGTTATATAGTTCCAGGGGCAAAAGAGAAAAAGCAGTATGAAATTGACGTGCTGTCTGTTCTTTTAGGAGAAGGTCAAAGCTCGCGGCTTTATAAAAAATTAGTTGATGAGTTACAGTTGGTTACTGAAGTTTCAACAACTTCGTTAACATTAGAAGATGCAACTTTATTTTTAATTTATTTCTGTGCTCAAGATGAAAATTCTATTGAAGAAATTCGAGCCGTAATTTTAGCAGAAATTCAGGATATTATTGAAAATGGACTTTCTCAGTATGAACTTGATAAGGCGGTTAAACAGCTTAAAGTAGGGCTTATTTCATCACTTGAAAGTAATTACAATAGAGCCCGAATGATAGCAGAAAATTTTTTAATGACAGGTGACGAAAGCTTTGTTTTTAAAATGTTAGATCGTACAACAGATGGTCTTGAAGCAGAAATACAAGATGTATTAAAAAAATATTTTTCGAGCGCAACTATGCATACAGCAAAACTTCTTCCTCTTACGCAAGAAGGAAAAGAGCAATGGTCCGATCTTCAAGAGCTTTCAGATGCTGAAGATTTTCGAATTTTAGATGGAAGAGTTCGAATTACTCCCGTTGAACCGATTACCTATGCGCATACTGTTGAAGTAAAAAATCCTAAAAAATTTGATTTTCATAAGCCTCATATCCTTTCTCTTTCTAATGATGTCAGAGTTTTTACTCATGTTAATTCAGCTACTCCAAAAGTAGAGCTACTACTTTCTTTTACTGCTAAAGGGTATTATGAACCTCAAGATCAACCTGGAGTTTATACATTTTTATGCCGGATGGTTACAGAAGGAACAAAAAAATATCCAGGGCATCTTTTTATGAAAGAAGCTGAGCGTTATGGAATTGATTTTACTGTTCAGCCAGGAGCTGTTTCGGTAAGCATGCTTAAAGAAGATTTTGTAAAAGGTGTAGAACTTTTGCATGAGGTTGTGGTTAATGCATTACTTGATGAAGCGTCTGTTGAAAAAATACGACCCATGTTTCAGGCACAACTTAAAATGTTTTGGGATGTTCCTAGTTCTTACATTGGTCAATTCATTTCAGAGCGACTTTATAAAAATCATCCTTATAGTAAAAAAACAATAGGAACAGTTGAAAGTTTTGAGTCGCTTACGCGGGCTGACCTTGTTGCTGCGTATGGGAAATTTTTTACTCCCTACAAAGCGCGCATTGCTGTAGTAGGTGACTTATCAGGTTTGCCAGTGCATGAAACGCTTGAAAAAGTTTTTGGTTCTTGGGTTGGTCCTGAAGTTGCTCCTCTAGATTTTCCTGAGTTACCTGTAGTTGTTCAAGATAAAGTAAGTTATCCAGCAAATAGAGATCAAATAGTATTAGTTTTTGCAGGTCTTTCGATTCCAAGGACCCATGCAGACTATGATAAATTAGTTTTATTTGATCAAATTTTTAGTGGCTCTATGTCTTCGCGTCTTTTTAAATTGCGTGAACAAACGGGTCTTTTTTACACGATAGCATCATCACTTGTTTCTGGTGCTGATGAACAGCCTGGTATGGTTTTTATAAAAACTATTGTTTCTAAAGATCGGCTTGAAGAAGCTAAACAAGCAATTATGAAAACAGTTTCTGAAGTTGTTGATTCTCTTACAGAAGATGAATTAGCAACCGCAAAAAAAGTAACTATTGATTCTCAAATTGATACCTTTAGTTCCAATAAGCGAATGGCGGGAGTGTTTTTGCAAATAGATAGGTATAACTTTGGCCAAGATTATTTTGATAAGCGCGCTGACATAATCAATGCAGTTACTCTTTCTCAAGTGAAAGAGGCTGTTAAAAAAGTTCTTATTCCGGAAAAAATGATAACGTTTCAAGTTGGTCGAGTATAAAATTTACATTTGATACCTAAAAGGGTTTTATGAATTCTGTGATGCACCCAGTAGCAAAAAAAGTTCTTTCAAATGGGCTTGTTGTTCTTGCTCGTTCTGTACGACACATTCCTCGCGTGTCAATTAATCTTTGGTACGGAGTTGGCTCAAAACATGAAAAAAGTAGTGAAAAAGGACTTGCTCATTTAATTGAACATATGATTTTTAAAGGCACGCAATCAAAGCTTTCAGAAGTTGATATTGATACGGTAACTACAAAATTATCTGGATATACCAATGCATTTACCAGTTATGACTACACAGCATATGTGTTTGAATTTCCTACAATTTCATGGAAGCAAGGGTTAATTCTTCTTTCTGATACCATGCGTAATTGTCGTTTTGAAGAGCAAATGCTTAATTCTGAACTCAGTGCGGTTATTCAAGAATTAAAAATGTATAAAGATGATTACTTTGACACTCTTTTAAGTCGTTTATGTGCAGCAATCTTTACTGATCATCCGTATCATTATCCTGTTATTGGTTTTAAACAGGATCTTTGGAATTTACAAAGAGATGCGCTTGTTGCTTTTTATAAAAAACAGTACGTGCCAAACAACGCTGCTTTGGTAGTTGTTGGTGATATTGATCCTGAAGAAGTTTTTGCAGAAGCTGAAGCTCAGTTTGGGCATATACCAATAGATCCTACTTTTAAAAAAGAAGAATTTTATTTGAGTAAGGATTTGATTAGGCAATCGGTAACTCTTTATCGAGATGTTCAACAACCACAAGCAGCAGTTTCGTATGTTCTTCCAGGAGCGGCTGAAAAAAATAGATTTGCGTTTGAAGTTATGGCGGGCATTTTAGGAAAGGCAAAAAGTTCTCGACTCTATGCAAAAATAGTTGATGAGTTGGAGCTTGCTTCAGAACTTCATTGCGCTATTGATCAGCGGCAAGATGCAACAATTATGGATATTACGTTTCAGCCAAATACTGTTGAAGATATTCAGTCAATTATGACTTTTATTCAGAAAGAAATTGATCAGATTGCACAACAAGGAGTCACTCAAGAAGAGCTTCAGAGAGCTTGTAAGCAAGTTAAGGTAAGTCTTCTTTCTGTTCTTGAAAGTAGTTCTGAACAAGCAATGCTTATTGGAGAATCATATACTGTTGCAGGAGATGAAAATCTCATTTTTAAAGAACTTGTTAAAGATGAAACAGGGCTTGCTATCGAGATTCAGCAACTTTTAAAAAAATATTGCAGTGAGATGGTGAGGCATGAAGGAAAGATTTTGCCTATGACTGAAGAGATGGTTGATCACTGGGGAGAGTTACAAAAAATATCTGATAAAGAAGATCAACGAGTGCTTCTTGGTCGTACTCGAAAGTCATCAGTTGAAAAACCTCGCTACGCATTAACAGTATCAGTTCCTGATTTTCAAACATTTGCTTTTGCGCGTCCTACTGAAACTTTTTTTGCTGAAAAAGGACTTACAGTTTTATTTTTTAATAATCCTGTAGTTGGAAAAATAGATATTGTTTTAACTTTGGCAGCTAAGGAATATGTTGATCCTGAAGACAAACAAGGGCTTTATAGATTTGTGTGTGATCTTCTTCTTGAAGGAACAAAAAATTATCCTGGCGCTCAGTTTGCTCGAGAAGTTGAAAATCTTGGAATGACGTTAACGATAGAGCCTGGTGTTATCTGTCTTACGATGCTCAAAGAAGATTTTATTAAAGGGCTTAGTTTTATTCGTGAACTTGTAATGAATGGGGAGTTTCATAAAAAAACTGTTGAAAAAGTTCGTTCTCAAATTCTTGCCGATTTAGCAATGTATTGGGATGAGCCACAAGAGTTTTGTCATCATCTAATCAGAAAAAAGCTTTATCAAAATCATCCCTATAGTAAAGACCCGCATGGGACTGTTCAAGGAATAAAAACTATTGAACTGGTCGACCTAGAAGATTTTTATAAAAAACATTTTACTTCTTATGGTGCAACTATTGCTATTGTAGGAGATTTGACTGGCTACAATACGGAACAAGAAGTTTTACGAGTTTTTAAAGATTGGAATGGTCAAAAAAGAGAATCGTCTCTATTTCCAATACTTGCTCCTCTGCAAAATGAAGTTATAAATTACCCTATCAAAAGAGATCAGATAGTTCTTGCTTTTGCGGCTCGTTCAATAGCTCGTCTTCATGAAGATTATGAAAAGCTATTACTTTTCGATCAAATTTTTAGTGGTGGATCTAATGGCTCAATGACCTCTCGTCTTATGATGATTAGAGAACAAACAGGACTTTTTTACGGCATCGGAGGATCGCTTATTGCAGGATGTGATGAAGAGCCTGGAATGGTTCTTATTAAAACAACCATCTCGCTTGATAGACTAGAAGAAGCAAAAGAAGTCTTAGTAAAAGTTATAAAAAACGTTATTGATTCTTTAACTGAAGCAGAAATTGAACAGGCAAAACGGGCGATCATTGATGGTCTTGTTGATAATTTTAGTTCTAGCAAGAAGATAGCAGGGGCTTTTTTAGGAATAAAACGATTTGATCTTCCTGTTGATTATTTTGATACCTTCCAAGAAAAAATTAATACGATAACTCTTGCAGATGTAAAAAAAGCAGCAGCTTGTGTTTTAACCCCTGATGCAATGATTATGTTTCAGATTGGACGAGTATAGGTTTTTATGTTTCGCCTTGATGATCCGTTATATCATTTTTTAGAAAAACATAACTATGTGCTTGGTAATAATCAGCTTTCTGAGCAGTTACTCGACGATTTTCGCGAAGCTGTGTGGTCTTATTATACATTGCATAAACGGTTATTTGCCTGGCGCAACACAACAAATCCGTATCATGTGGTAGTTTCTGAAATTATGCTTCAGCAAACACAAACACAGCGAGTTGTTGAAAAATTTGATCAATTTATTCGTCTGTTTCCTACATTTCAAGCACTTGCTCAAGCATCGCTTACAGACGTTCTTTCTTGTTGGGTAGGGCTTGGGTACAATAGGCGAGCCTTAGCGCTTTATGGAATTGCTAAAAAAGTAGTAGACGACCATGATGGAATTCTTCCAGACGATCCAGCTGTTTTAGAAGAATGGAAAGGGCTTGGGCCTGCAACTGCATCTTCTATTGTTACTTTTGCCTACAATAAAAAAACCATATTTATAGAAACAAATGTAAGGACTGTATTTCTTCATGCTTTTTTTCAACATGAAGATGAGCCTGTTCATGATAAACTATTGATCCCTTTAGTGGCACTTACCGTTGATACTCATAACCCCCGCGAATGGTATTATGCGCTTATGGATTGTGGTGTTATTTTAAAAAAACTTTATCCAAATCCAAGTAGAAAAAGTAAACATCATGCTCGTCAATCTACGTTTGAAGGCTCTGATAGACAACTACGCGGAGCACTTATTAGGCTTGCTCTGGCCCAAAAACAGTTTACTCAAGAACAAGCTCAGGCTGCTTTTAAAGGGGATAGCAGAGTTGAGGGCCTTTTGGCTCAACTTGCAAAAGAGGGGTTTTTAATTTTTAATGCCTACGAGTACTCTCTCTTAAAGGGTTAATCGATACTATTTATTTTCATAATAAGCTTGAATTGCCCCTTTGGGTCATTGTTTTGAGTAGGGCTTTTGTAGGTTTTTGTTTTTTAAGATACATTTATCATAACTACCACTTAAAATCGTTGGCAGAATAACAAAATGAAGGTTTTTAATTAAAAGGTTTTGATATGAATTTTAAAAAAATACACATTTTAATAGTAGTGCTTATGACATCTCTGTGTCATGGTGCTGATCAGGTTGCTGATCAGGTTGCTGATCAGGTTGTTGTAGAGATTCCTTTTGTTGAAGCTCCCGTTCCTGCTGTTGCACAGCAAAGAGGCTGGGGAAATACAGCACAAGCTGTTCGCGGATGGGCTAGAGATCAAATGGAAGCTACACGTCAAGTTGAAGCTGCTCGCTTAGCTCAAAATCAACGACAAGAAAGACTTGAATGGGCGCAAGGGCGTTGGTTTGCCGATACACGGCAGGGAGCTGCGGATATAGCTTCAAGCCTTGTAGAATCTGCAAAAACAGGGGTTTCAGCTTTTTTAAATACATGTTCATCTGCATGGCATTATGCAAAATATCCATTAACCGCTTTTGCTGTAAGTGCTGCTGGTGTAGAACTTGTAGCATTGGCTAAACCAACACTTAAAGATAAAGACACATTTCCTTACATAGCAGGAGCAGTTGTTCTTGGTGTTGGGGCAAGTGCTTATCAATCAAGAAAAGATATTGAATCTATTGCGGCAGGACGCAGGGCACAACAAGATGCTATTGCTCTTCAAGAAGAAAATGATCTTATGGCTCAAGCTCTTGCAGGCGTGCATAACGGAGAACAAATTTTAGCAGGGGTAGAGGCTCTGCGCGTAGAGCAGGGTGAGCTTCAAGGCCAAATTGGTCAACTAGGGAATCGATTACGGGGAGTACAAGAACAACTTGGCGAACAGGGTCAAGTTTTGCAAGGTGTGCAACAGAATATAGTTCGAGGAGCTGCTCAGATTCAGAACCTTACAAGAGAGGCCGCTCAAGTTACGATTGGTCTTGGTTTTTTGCGCACAAAAGTTGTTCGTCAAACCCGTGCAATACGAAAAAATACAGAGCAGCTACAACAACAAAATGAACAATTAGAACAACTTAATGTACATGCTCAAGATGCCGCAAGAGAATTGGAGCGCTTTAGACAACAACATGCTGCAGGATTAGGTCTTATGACTTTAAATGCTGCAACACAACTGTGTCTCTTTGCTGCAACATTAGTAGGATTGGAGGCTCAGGTAAGGCTTATGCCGGGTGCAGAAGTTGAGATGGGAGAAAGAGTTAGAGCTATTCGCAATGATTATAATCAGGCGCAAGAAGGTTATAGGCGGATAGTCGATAATCATCAGCATAGATTTTTTCTTGAAGATGCGCAGTATCAACAATTAAGAAACATCGTTGATCGTGGACTGCCTTTGCCCGCTCAACAACCGTTAGCTCTTGATGCGCCACAACAGCTTCCAGTAAACCCTAATCAAGTGCAGCAAGATGCTCAAGACGATAGAGCTTTTGAGGATTTTCAACAACAACAGGAACTCATTCCTGCTCCAGCGCAAGCAGCAGTAGCTCCTATGCAATTAGTAAATGGTGGCGCATCTGCTTTTTCTCCAAGAAGTCAAAGTCCATCTAGCGCAGCACCACGTAGGCGTCCTCAAGTTTTTGGAATACTTCCTTCAGCTAATCAGTCATCTGTTGTTGTGCCACAGCATAGTGGTTTTCTAAGGCCGATTCCAGTACCGCAACCAGGTCGTCCATTATCACCGGCTCGAGTAGCAGCACTGTTTTTTAATGGAAGTAGCAATGCATTAGCAAAAAAATAACAATACATATTGAAATAAATGGTTATGAATAGGGGTTATTCAAATGGTTAAAATAAAATATTTATTACTGTCAGCGTTACTTTTTAGTGGCATTACGAATGCAGCTGATCAATCAAATGATAGTTCTGCCCCGCGATTTTTATCAAAGCCACTTTTTTCTAAAGCAGATTTAGGAAAAGCTTTATTTAGTAGAGCATGGGCAACTGCAAAATATCCTGTGGCAACATACGCTGGAGCAGTAACAGTTTTACACACTTTAAAAGCAGAAGTTTCTTCTTATTCACGATGGATTTTTGGTGCTGTAGTAGCTAGCTTTACTTTTGGCCTTTATCAGGGGCATAAAGATTTTAAAGCAGCTAGAGATGAGGCAGACAAAAAAGCTTTTGAAAAAGAACAAGAAATAACTGAGCATTTAAAAAGATTAGACAAACAAAGAAATGAAGAATCAGCAGTGGCAGTAAACATTAGTTCTTTAGAAGCTCGTTATACAACTCAAGCACAAGCTCTTGAAGGACTATCTTCTAGAAAAGCAAAAGCCGAAGCTGCGCTCAAAGAACTTGATCACTACAAAGAGCAGCTATGCATTGCTCATATACCAGCAGATATTGCGGCAGCTTCTTTACGAATTCAAAAGTTAATAAAGAGGTCTAAAGAAGCCGATTTAGAAGGTTTGAATAACATTGCTGATGAAATTAATGTGCTTACTATGCAAATTCAATCAAAGCTAGCGACCTTTTCTCAAATTTCACAGAATGCTCTTGCTGAGTTATTTAGCAAACAGTCAAATGTAGGGGTATTATTCCGTGATTTAAATGAACATGCTCGTAAGTGTGAAATATATAAATCTGATCTACAGCGACTATTAGATGGTGAAAGATCTATGGCAGCATCTCATCAAAGACGGGCTACTCAAACACAATTAGAAAGAGCAGCTTTTGCTTCTCAGCTTGATAAGATTAAGCGGTCTCAGTCTTTAACCGAAAATATATCTTCTTCATCCTCGTCTTCAACTCAAAGAAATTCTCCGCAAGATGGGTTAAAGGCTCTTTTGTAAGATCTTTTAAAGAATGTATCTAGTATATAAAACAAAAACTGCTCTTAATAAAATAGGAGCAGTTTTTTTATAATGTAATCAAGTGTGATGA
>CANNMA010000024.1 GCA_947505805.1 bacterium | reverse complement strand
CATTGCTTTTTTTAAAAGGACATTGCGATGAAACATCCACTCTGGATCCTAAATTCTTCACTTCTACTTCTCCTACTCGCCTGTGTGGGATTCATAGTGTTTACTCGAAAAACTCTACCCAAAAAAATTGAAAATAAAAAAACAAATACGCTACGACGACTTGGTGAAAAAAGCACTACTCCTATCGATATAGCAAAAATTTATGAGAATGATATTTTCGATACTTATCATGAAACAATAACTCCAGCTACAGAACCTAATTACGTCAATCCAATTCCAACACCTCCATCATCAAGCGCAGTTGAAATTCCAGAAGATCCTATTATACCTTTCTTGCCTCCCCTAGCTGTTAATTTAAAAGGTATTATGATCGTCAACGACGAAAGCAAAAACATTGCTGTCATTGAAGATACTGCAACAAGAAAAGAAGAAAATTACAAAATTGGAGACTCTGTAGAAGACGCACAGCTCATTAGAATTTTATACAACAAAGTTATTCTTGTGCGTTCTAATGGCCAATTTGAAACGTTATATCTTAGTGAAAAAGATATCAACAACCAAACGCTTATAAATGATGAAAAAGAAGAATTAAAAAATGTTATTAGCAAAAAAAATGCCAATCTTTTTTATATCGATCCAATAGCTTTCAGCAAAGTTATTCCGGGGCTTTCACAATTTATTGATATGTTCGACATAACAACAATCTATAAAAAAGGATTAAGCGTTGGATGTCGTATCGGCTCAATAACAGCAGGTTCGCTCCCTCATATGCTTGGCCTTGAAGTACAAGATATTATTAGAGCAGTTGGAGGCGTTTCTACTGCAACTCCTGATCAACGTTTTGAAATTTATGAAAAAATAACTTCACTTAAAATAGGGGATTCTTTTACAATCACACTTGAACGAAATGGAGACATTCATTCAATTGGGATCACACTTATTGACCTTCAAAATCCTCTTTCTGAACAAGCCTTGCCAGACGCTTCTCATGCCGCATCTGAAAAAGTTGGTATCATACAAGGATTAAGTCCGGAACAAATAGAAGAAGAACGTATTAAAGCACTTGAAGAACGCTATAAATTTGCACAGACAGCTCAGGACATTTTAATAGAACAGCGACAAATCATGACTGAACATAAAGAAGCCGAAAAAACTGTTTCACTTTTGAATGAAGCGTAACCTATGAAAAATATTTTTTTATCACTCAGTTTTTTAACACTAGGATTAATGCTGTTATCACCAAAAACAGTAGTAACAGAAGATCGTTCTCTTTTTAATGCATTCGATAAAAAGCCTGCTCACGAAAAAGAAACACCATCTAAAGCTCCTAGTTTTGAAAATATACATTTGCCGCCACCTCCTCCTCTCGACAAAAAAGCGCTTACTTACCAGCCTGATACAACTGGACTAGCAAAACCAGCTATGCCAAAATCTATGGAGTTAGCAAAAACTCCAGAACCAGCAAAAAAATTAACCACTGCTGAAGAAAAACAAAAAACTATAGCTCTCAAAACTGAACAAGAAAAAGATCAACTTGTTCGTTTTTATTTTGAAGATGCTTCGCTTGAAAATCTTGTCCGTTATATTGAAGACCTTTTTAATGTTAAATTTTTCAGCGATGATGACCTAAACCCTGTTCCTCAAGGTGGCGCTCTTCTTAAAGGAAATAAAATTACTTTTAAGACCAATAAATCATTAACGCGGCGGCAGGCTTGGGATCTCTTTTTAAAATTCTTAGACATGGCAAATCTTAGTGTTGTTGAAACTCAAACAAAAGGATTCTATCGTATCACAACGATAACCAATGCAAATACAGAAGTACTTCCAACCTTCTTTAACACCAGCATTGATATGCTTCCTGATAATAGTCTTAAAGTTCGCTACATCTTTTTTGTAAAAAATGCACCACTTGCAACAATCCAAGGAATTGCTGTGAAATTGGCAAGTGCCTCTGCAAAAATTGATACGTTCCCTGATTTAAATGCGATCATCATTACAGATAAAGCCATTAATATCAGATCGCTGATGCAGGTCATTCAAGAATTTGATAAAGAAATTCCTGAAGCAATGACCGTTTTAAAATTACATAAAGCAGATGCTCAAGATGTTGCAACACTCTATACATCACTAACCCAAGCTGAAAACCCACAGGGAGTTGCGCGCTTTTTAGGGCAGCGAGCGCAACCAGATTCTCTTTATTTTCCAGCAAATGTAAGAATGATCGTAGAGCCTCGAACTAATGCACTCATACTTTTAGGGCCTACAAAATCTCTTGCGAAAATCGAAGAATTTATTACAAATAATGTTGATGTTACTATCGATCTACCCTTTTCACCACTCTATATTTATGAAGTACAATATTTAAATGCAGCAAATTTAGTCACTATTCTCAATGGCGTTTTAGCTTTTGGACAAGGAACAGCCGCAGGAACCTATGGAGGAGTGCGAGATGGTAATGAATATTTTGGACCTGTAAATGTCTCTGCTGAAAGTACTGGGAATCGCTTGATCATAAAGGCTTCAGAGCGAGACTATAAAAAAATTCTTGCCATCATTAAAGAACTTGATGTGATGCAGCCACAAGTAGCACTTGAAATTCTGATTGTTGATATTGCGTCTAATGATTCAAAGTCATTAGGATCACAGCTTCATAATAAATTTTATGGATACCCTATTACAAATGTTAATATGCAAACTTCTGGATTTAATAATTCAGGCCCCGTTATAAACCAAACCGCAACAGCAACTCCTTACAATCCTGCTGGCAGTCTTTTGGGTGATCTTATTAGTTTAGCAACCAACCAATCAGCTGACGGCTCAACGTATCTAACAATTGGAAGTCAAGCGGCTGGCGTTTGGGGAATTTTTCAAGTACTCAAGTCATATACCGATGCAAGCGTTATCGCAAACCCATTTTTACTCACTACAAATAATTTCCCCGCAACAATTTCTGCTGGTTCATCTCGACAAATTCAAACAGGTAGCGTTATCAGCTCGCAAGGACCATCAGCAAGTTACGATACCATGCCCGCACAATTAACAATTAATATAACTCCTCAAATTAGTCTCAATAATAGCGTGCAAATGACTGTTAGTGTTAACCTGTCAGACTTTTCTGATGCAACAAACTTTGCAAGCGGTAATACGGTCAATAAGGGAGTTGTAACAACTGTATCTGTTAAAAACAAAGAAATTGTTGTACTTGGAGGACTTGTAAAAGATCAAGTTGTAAATATTGAAACAAAAGTTCCTATCCTTGGAGATATTCCTCTTTTTGGATGGCTCTTTAAAAATAAAACAAAAACTGATATCCGTACCAACATTCTTATCTTTATTTCACCACGCATTCTCACAAAAGAAGAACAGGGGGTTCATTACTATACCATGAATAAAGCGGAAACAGCTCGCTCAACAGCAGCTAGCATGGAAGATCGAACAAACAACCACCGTGATCCTGTCGATCGAACATTATTTAAACATATAAAAACCGAGCAAGACCTTCAAAGCTTTCTTGATCTTGACCAAGAAATTCGAAAAGAGCTCGAAAAAACAGCGGATGCTAATGATTCAGAAAAAATAATTAATTACGCCGAAGAACAAAAAACTACCGTCAAAGAACATGTAAAAAAAATAGTCGATCCAGAAAAATATGTTGCTGATCACGCCGATGAACAAGCCCGCAATCACAACAGAAAACAATCAAATGAAACAATCAAAAAACGATCTCGTCATTTTAGCCCGCAAAATAGTCAGAGGAAAGAATGATACAACAACTTTTATTCCCTGAAAAAATAAATGGATATTATCTTTTCTCTCAAAAGCGCGTTGGCCTCCACATTACCCCTGATAAAATCTATGCGACTGTGATTGTAGCGCATGGAAAAACGTTAAAAATAGTTTTGTCTTTGTCTGTAGCATTAGATCAAAAAAAAGAACCCTCTTCAGAAAAAACATCGCTTGCTATTGAAGAAATTTTAAAAAAAATTGGCTCTTATGATTATCTAATTGTTACTTTATCGTCTTCTTATGTCATGTTTAAAGAACTTTCATTTCCTTTTACAAGTAAAGAAAAAATCAATTTAGTTATAAAATATGAATTAGAACCATACCTCCCTTTTCCTCTTGCAGAAGCCGCTTTTGATTTTTGCATCACAAACAGTAATGAAAAAGAAAAACAAGCAACTATTGTAACAGCAGCAACACAAATAAAGCACTTAAAGGAATGCCTCCATATTTTTTCAGAAGCTCGTGCGGTGCCTTCAGCAGTAACTGTTGATATTCTTGATTTTTATGGGCTTTACATAACAACTTCCACCTTTACTCTAGCCCAGCATATTTTAGTAATTTTTGATGACGCTGTTGTTCATGTTGCTTATCTTAAAAATGGTAATTTTAAAACAATTAGATCAATACAAAAAAAGAATTTTACTGCTGATGAACTTTTTTCATCTCTTATTTTTACCTTACAATCATTTACACAAGAGTATGGACAGCCAGAAAAAATTGTCTTTTTAACCAACGATCTTACATTGATAGATAAAACTCACGCACAACTTGCAGTTCACTGTGAACAGTTCTCTTTGATAAAAAATCTTTCTACTCTAAATCTTGAATTAAGTAGCTCAATGCATCCTAATGACCTCAATCTATTAAGTCTTTCAGCTGCATATCCTTCTGTATTTACAACAGATTTTACCCTTGCAACAGAAGAAGCTACTATTGCACAATCAACTATTTTTAAACATCAAATTGTCATTACATCGGTTCTAACAACCATTCTATTAGTTGCAATGGCAACCCATACTATTCTACAAGTCCATACGCTATCAGCCGCAATTGAAAAAACAAAATCTACTGTTTTAAAAGATTTGAAAAAGAATTTCCCCACAATTAAATCAAATAACCTTCCAGAAGCTCTAAAAAGAGTAAAGCAGATTGTTTCAAAAGAAGAAGAAATTTGGTATTCATTCTCAAATCAAACCCGCAGATCATTTCTAAAATATCTGTATGAACTTAGCACAAAAATTGAAAGCGAATCGCTCGGTCTTTTGTTAAAAAAGATGGTAATTAATAAAGATACTATTACCATTGAAGGCTCTGTAAGAAGCTTTGCAGCGCTTACACAACTTGAACAAGAGTTAAAAGCAACTGACCTTTTTGTCCATATACCCGAACTACAAAAACTTGATTTTTCTGAATCTTTAACTATCAAATCTCAAGAGGAACTCCTATGACATTTTTAGAGAAACTTCAGAAGCTTGCCCTTCCATTAGAGAGTTCAGAATTTTATAGAAATACTGCAATTTTTTTAGGGGCAATAACCCTTATAGCAAGTGGAATCATGTATTATCATCACAGCAAAACAAATGCATTAAGAAGCACGCTTCAAAAAACCTATAAACTCCAGCAAGAAGCTAAGGAAATACTTGAACGTCTTAAAAATGTTGAAAAACAAAGTGAAGAAGTAAACTCACTCCTTGAAGAAGATAAAAACTTTAGATTAAAAAATTATTTTGATGATACCGTTTCTCAGTTAGGACTTGCACGCTATCAAAAAAAAGATGCTGAAGTAAATGAGGATGTTTTACAAAAATTATATACAGAAATTAAACTCACAACACAATTTCAAGGTATTTCTACAAAACAACTGTGCGAGTTACTAAAAGCTATAGAACAAAAAAGTCGTATCTACACAAAAGAAATCAGTATCGTCAAAAAAAACAATTCTCTAGATGTCTCATTAACTATCGCTACATTGAAATCCCATGTGAGTAAAAAGGGGTAATTATAAAGGATGTATACTATGAAAAAACACTACTCTATACTCTTTTTACTAAGTATTTTTCTTATATCAAAAGTAATGGCAGAAACTACCACCTCGCTTCCTGATGTCACTATCAAACTTGAAAAACCTATTGAACCTTTAGCCCAAAAAATAAGTGACCCTCATTTTAAAAAAACACCTAATGGCATAGAAAATTCAACGAGCCCTGAAAAAAAAATTTGGTTCAAATTTAAAGATGAGCCACTTATAGATGTCGTTCATTATATTGCAAATGCACTGAAAATTAATGTTGTTCTGCCCCAAGGACCTGATGTTTTAACAACAAAAATTACATTCCAATACCCAGATAAAGTGAGCCCTGAAGCTGCTTATGAAAAACTTCTTTCGTTTTTAAAGATAACAGGTTATTCAATAGTTCCACAAGACGATTTTTACTACATCATAAAAAATACCAATGGCCTTATAACTCAGCCTTTTCCTCTTTATATCAATACACCACCTCAAGACTTACCTGATACTGATCAAGTAATTCGCTATATGTACTATTTTGCTAATATCCAAGTTCCTTCTGATTCAAGTGGCGGTTATGGCGGCATGGGCGGATCTGGTAGTGCATTAGCTCAACTTCTTAAAGATACTCTTTCTCCAACAGCTGTTACTATTGTTGACTCGTCAATTAACGGAATGCTTATAACAGATTATTCTCGCACTCTAAAGGCAGTCATGGAAATTGTTGTTGAACTTGATACCCATGGTTTTACAGATGCAATAGAAATTATCCAACTAAAACATACTTCTGCCACAACAATAGCAAATCTTTTCCAAGGGCTTATTAACCCCCAAAGCCAAGGCAACAATAATCAGCCCGGAGGTTCTTTGCCTGGGACAGCGTCTCCACAAGCAAACCCTTCATGTGCACAGTATTTTGCTCAAACTACTCGGCTTGTTGCAGAGCCACGCTCAAATTCAATCATTATAATGGGCAAAAAAGATGCCCTTAAAAGAATTCGTGAATTTACTGAAAAATATTTAGATGTTGAACTTTCAGAAGGAAACTCCGTCCTTCACATCTACCCGCTTCAATATCTTCAAGCCGCTGTCTTTGCACCTATTTTACAAGCGCTCGTTTCTTCACAATCTAATGGATCAAGTGTTGGGGGTGGTTTTTCTGGTGGCAGCACAGGGCAATCCAGTGGAACAGTAAACCCATCAGCCGGAACTCAATATTTTAATGGAGTTGTTGTTATTGCAGAACCAACTCAAAGTAATAGCCAAACTAATACAAATTCTACTAGTAGTGGCGGGACAACATTACAACCAGCTCAACAAGGGGGCAATCGACTTATTATTGCTGCTGTAGAAAAAGACTGGTTGCGAGTTAAAAAATTAATTGAAGATCTTGATAAACCACAACCACAAGTAGCCCTTGAAATTTTAATTGTAGACTTAACCCTTACAGGTGCTCGTGTTCTTGGAAGCCAAGTCAGAAATAAAGAAAATATGTTCCCTAGTGGCGTTAATGCTCAAACTTCAATGCTTTCCCCTCTTGTCATCAATAGCGGAGTAAGTAATACCCCTGGATTTGATGGATTATTAGCAAATTTATTACAACTCGATTCAAATCAAGCAAATATGGCTAGCAATATGACCCAAGGAAGCTTTGTATTTTCTGTACAAGATAATCCCACAACAGGAATTTCCTGGGTGATGCAAATGTTAAACAATTGGACTAATAGTAGAGTGTTATCTCACCCTTTTGCTGTATCTCTTAACAATCAACAAACAGTATTCACCAATAATGAAACAAGGCTTCTTCCTGGAAATGCAACTAACAAAAAAGGTGGTGGTGTTTTTGTTCCATTAGCCCCTGTGCCTGCATCACTGAGCGTTACCATCACTCCCCTTATTAATAACGATCAATACATTAACTTAAATTTAAGCATCGTTATCAGTGAATTTGCCAATAGCAGTAACTCTGCAAATTCATCAGCTGCAAACTCTCAAATTAATCGATCTATCACAACAAACGCTAATGTTGGCGATGGACAAGTATTGGTTTTAGGAGGACTAACAAAAACAACTCTTAATACGACTGAACTTGGAACCCCATTTCTTAAAGATATTCCTCTTATTGGCTGGATGTTTAAAAAGAAAAGCACTGGTGTTATCAAAGCAAATCTTGCTATTTTTATCAGCCCCAAAATTTTAAAATCAACAAATGGAACCTGTGATTCTTTTACCGCATCAAAACTTTTTTCCGCAAGTAATGCTGTTGATCCTGAATCTAACCTTGCAGCATTACGTGATCCAATTACTCGCTGGTTTTTTGAATCTACTCGATCCAATGCAACACAAGACCAAGTCATTGATTTTATAGAAAGAAAAGCATTTGTTGATAAAAAAGATTATGAAAACTTAGTAGTTAAAACAACCCTATCCAGCCAGAAAACAAACAATAGTACTGCCACCACCGGAAAATTAACAACTATTATTGAGCCAAAAATAAAAGCCGCGAAAAGTACAAATGCTATCATCTGTCAGAAAACAACTGAAAATGACGAGCTCCGAAACCTTTTTCAATCATTTGAGCAAGAACATATGTCACATGCGGCTTAATAACTCAGCAGCTAAAAGATCTTCTATGCAAAGCAAGCGATTATATTTAGCAGTATTTTGACTATGAACACCGCCTCCAGCTTGAATTTGTCCTGAACTTGTTCCAACTGCTAAATCAGCCAAAAATGTTTCTTCCGTTTCGCCTCTTCCTGATGCAATAACGGCATTCATGCCATGATTTTGGCAAAATAAAATTGATTCTAATAACTCAGTAACTGTTGAAGCGCTTGTAAGTCGAATAATGGTAGCATTGGTTGATTGACGCATCCCAAGCCCCTGAAGAAGTGTTGCGCTATGCATAAATCCAATATCAGTTGCTAGTTGAATTGAAGAACCTAATAACTCAAACAATTTTGCACTTCCTTCGCTATCTTGCCAAGAAAGTCCATTTTCTAAAGAATAAATAGGATACTTATCACAAAGCACTCTATAAAAATCTATTAAGTCCTGCGCCTGTTGTTTTTGCCCATTCCAAAAATAAGAACCATCTTTTTCATCAAACAGTTTATCTGCTGCTGCATCTAAGCCTATTACAAATGATTGCTCAAGAGATGTTTTGCGCAATGCTTCCATTAAAAAATCAAATGCCTCAAATGCTGTTATATAGCTTCCATGAATACCGCCAGACTCTGTCAAACAAAATGATCTTTCGTTTTTTTTCAAAATCGATTTATAAGCATGAAAAACAGTAAGTGTCGACTCAATAGCTATGCGAAAATTTTGCGCACCAACAGGGACTAACATTACTCCAGCAAAAGGCATATGGGTGGAAGATTGCCCTCCACCTAAAACTGTTAGTAATGGAAAGGGCAAAGAAACAGAGCTTGATCCTTGTATTTGAGAAATTGTTTCAAATAATTCAAATTCTTCTAGTGCTGCCTGTGCCTTGCAAACAGCCATGCTTACAGCGAGAGTTACATTTGCACCAAGTTTTTTTCTTTCTGCTGTACCATCAAGTTCTGATAATAAGGCATCTATAATAACTAATTCTGGTTCTTTCCCCTGAATAGCAGGAGCTATAATAGAATCTATGGTATAAACTGCTTTTTGTAATCCTTGCCCTCCACAACGACTATCTCCATCAGTCGTTACAAAAAACCCTTCTTCAGCCATTCTTGAATCCGTAGGAACTGTAGCAGAAACAAATGTCCCGTCATCCAGCACAACTTCACAAGACAGAACCGGCACTCCTTCAGAGTTAAACAACTCTCTACCAAATACTTTATTAATCTTCACTACTCTCCTTCTCTTTATTTTTTGTCTGCATTTCCTTCTTTAGAGGAAGCAATACAAGCAATTCCAAGCTCCTTTAAAACAGTCGGAGCAATTGGAGTTGGTGAATGCATCATAGCATCATACCCTCTTTGTGTTTTAGGGAATGCTATAACTTCACGAATATTTTGAGCATTCGCTAAAATCATAAGCAATCTATCAAGACCAAGCGCAATGCCACCTGATGGAGGAAATCCAAATTCCTGCGCTTCTAAAAAGAATCCAAACTTTTCTTGAATTTCTTTATCAGAAAGCCCAAGCATTTCAAAAACTTTATATTGCTCTGCTTTATCATAAATCCGAATTGAACCACCACCAATTTCAAATCCATTGCATACCAAATCATATGCCTGAGCCTTCATATCTCCGGGCTGAAGTTTTTCCCATCCTTCTTTAGGAGCTGTAAATGGATGATGTGCTGAATTCCAACGAGTATCTTTTTCATCTCGTTCAAGCAATGGGAAATCAACAATCCAACATAAATTCAATGTATTTGGCTTAATTAAATCAAGTTCTTGAGCAAAAGCAGATCTCAATTTGCCTAAAATAGGCCATGCTTCTTTGTAATTGCCCGCAACAATAAAAAGAGTATCCCCCAATTTAAGGCTTTTTATAACTGATTGAGCCTGCTTTAAAAAATCAGTTGGTAAAAATTTAGAAACTGGCGACTCAATTGTTCCATCTTGCGCAAAATGAATATATAAAAGACCCTTTGATCCTAGCTTTTTTGATTTTTCAACCCATGCTTCCAATTCAGAACGAGTAAATTTTTTGTCTTCAATATGCAATGCTCCAATTTTTCCACCTTGACCAAGAACGGCTTCTAAAAAACTCAATTTTACCGTCTTGAAAACAGATGTCAGATCATAAATAGGAAGATTATAACGAAGGTCTGGTTTATCAGAACCAAAAAGCGCAAATACATAGTCATAAGCAAAAGTTGGAAGTGGAAGCTTAATTTCAATATTAAATAACTTCTTAAAAACAAATGCTAACATGTGCTCAATAACACCTCTGACATCGGCTTCTTCAACAAATGACATTTCAAGATCAAGCTGAGTAAATTCAGGCTGCCTATCAAGGCGAGAATCTTCATCCCTAAAACAACGAGCTATCTGAAAATAACGCTCAAACCCAGCAGTCATTAAAAGTTGTTTATAAATTTGTGGCGATTGAGCAAGAGCATAAAATGATCCTTGGTGAATTCTGCTTGGAGTTAAAAATTCACGCGCTCCTCCTGGTGTGGTTTTAGTTAAAATAGGGGTTTCAACTTCAAAAAAACCATTTTGAATTAAAAACTCACGCATACTAAAAAGAACAATGCTTCTTAAGGCTAGGCGCTGCTGCATAAGCGGTCGACGTAAATCAAGATAACGATATTTAAGTCTTAACTCTTCATCAATATCATCCTCTTCCAAAGAAAAAGGTAGATGTTTTGATGGATTTAAAATAGCAATAGAAGAAACCTGTACCTCAACTTTTCCGGTAGCCATTTTATCATTAATTTGAGCTTCAGATCGAGCAATTACAGTTCCATGAATCGAAACAACAAACTCTGAACGGAGGGATTCTGCGATCGAGTGTGCTTCTTTAGAATGATCAGAATTAAAAACAGCCTGAACGATTCCACTTCGATCACGCAAATCTATAAAAACAAGCCCCCCATGATCACGACGATGAGCAATCCACCCATTGAGGACCACTTCTTTGCCAAGCATTTTTTCTGTAACCGCACCACATTCAACTGTTCGTTTCCATGTACTCATAGAGATAATCCTTATTATTCAGATCAAAAGAGCTTTTCAGTCTATCATAATCCTATTACAAAAAAAGAGAGCCCTTTTTTCAAAGAGCTCTCTCAATAAAGATCGTAGATCAATTTTAGAATATATAACCAAATGCAATACTTACACTATAAGCACTATCGTCTCCGATTAATGGGAGCTTTGTCGTATCTTTTCCTGCTGAAATTGCTGCATCAAGCAATGCTCGTTGTTCTGGAGAAGTCGGCTTACCTTGGATATCAAAATAATGTTGCCCAGGAGAAAAAATAGCCGCACCACCTGAAATATATACATTTTCTGAAGGATGAGTTTCAAAGAAAAAATTACCCTCAACTCCAAGTTTTTTATTTGCAGGTTTATTTAAACTTTTACCAGTAACAAGATCAAAGGCATTGCTTGGCTGATCTTGCCAATACATGATAACGTTTGGGCTGACATGCCATCTTTTTATAGCTTTTTCAGGTGCATATTTAAACCCAAAACCACAAAAAACTAAATTGCTAAAATTGTTCACCGTTGTTGCAAATTTTCCACCCGAGTCAGGAACAGTTAATGGCCGCAAAATACCACTTGCCATTCCAAAAAAACTTGGCACTCGTACACCACAATACAATTCTTGCAAAGGAATAAATCCATTATAGGTACCATCAACATTTGAAGAAAAAGGATCAGAAAGATTTGCATGAGGATTTTGATCTCCGCTAGAAATACCAGCAGTAGCACTTGCCTTTAAATTGTTAGGAATCAACCAAAAACTCATATCTCCAACCCACATAAAACCACCAAATGTAACTTTATAAGGATTCCTATAACGATTAGTCCCATTATAAATAGAAGTCCCTGCAATTTGAGCTCCATTAGAAAAAGCACCTGGCGTAACATCAGCCACAGCTTTCACTTGAGACTTATTAGAAGGGTCCATAACAACATTGTTAGCAGCCGTTGGAGTTACTATAGTAGGATCAACATTAAAAACATCCGAATATACAAATGTACCAAGTCCATTTCTGTTAACAAAATTAATATTATTTCGATCCCACCCTTTTACATTTTGACTGCCAAAATTAAAAGCACAATCAAACCCAAACTCAAATCTACTTGCAACAAGCTCAGCAGCAAAGCCAGCAGTTGTTAAATTTGCTTTTGCATCACAAAAAAATTCAATTTTTTGTTCTGGATCGTGATGATGTAAAGCATAAGGTTCAAATTTTAATGTTGTAACCCCTTTTAATGGAGTAAATACCATTCTACCACCAAGAGTATACCCTATAACCCCAGCCCCTCTAACGATTCCATCACCTGTACCATATGCTTTTATTTGAGTTGGGAAATTAGTCTCTCTCAAAGAAGTACTTTTATCGCTCAAAATCGCTAAATACAAATCATAATTTAAATAATCTTTGATCAACCCACCTGAAACTTTTGCGCCCCATGCATACTGATCAACAGTATTGTCCTGAAAAAATCCAAGCGCTGCTGGATTAACAGAATATGCATCACCCAAAGCAATACCACGGCCCAATTGAAATGAGAATGAGCCTACAGTCAATGTCTGCTGTAAAATATCTGTCATTTTACAAGCTTTAGTAATATCAAGCTCTACCCAAACTTCACGAATCCAAACCATATTTGGTCCAATATTATGAGAGTGAGCAGTAGCAGCAGCATTTACTGTTGTAAGCCATGCCATATCTGTATAAATTACTTTATGATTACCCCATACAACCTTATTTCGAGCAGTTACTTTTGACCGCGCACAGTCACCCCTAGTATTAAGGGTCAAATCAATTTTTGTTTTATTCGCCACCAACTTGTCATGAATACCTTTTTTCAGCAAAGAACCATTAATATCAATTGCTGTTTCAGTTTCTATCTTCCCTGTCAATGTAGCCTCAAAATCACCATTCTTATAAACAATGTTAGGAGCTGCAACAATTATAGACGGCAAGCACACACTAATGGCAAATGCCATCAAGAGCACTCTTTGAGTTAGTTTCATAGAAACCCATTCCTATCGTAAAAAATAAATTTTCTTAATTAAAAATATGTGAAATGGCTTAGATTCTACGTTTTGAAACTATTTTGTCAAGAAAAACAAAATATCATACCTTGTATTAAGGCTAAGAGTCGTCATTATCAAAAATATATAACAATCTAAAAGAAAATTATTTATTCCAAAAAGCCACTAAATAATCGTAAGTCCACAAGTAGGAAAAAGTTTTTATTTTATTTTTGATTTTTGATTGACCGTCTTTGTCAGGGTTTAAAAGAGATACCCTAAAATAACCATTAGGCTATAAGCGCTCACATAGCCTAATAAAGGCAGATTGGTAGTCGATTTTTTTTCTTTAATAGCGGTATCAAGAATAACTCTTCCAGCAAAAGTTGTCGGTTTCCCCTGAACATCAAAATAATGTTGCCCTGGAACAAAAATTGCAGCCCCTCCTACTAAATAAGTGTTTTCAGAAGGAAACGACTGAAACAACAAATTACTCTCTACGCCAAGATATTTACTTGAAGGGGTTGTTGTTGTTAAAGAAGTTTTTTGATCAAATTTATTTGGGGCAACATCATCCCAATACAAAAGCGTATTAGCATTAAGGGTGCCTCGTTTTTTTGGGCTTATTAATTCATACCTGATACCTATGCCACAAAAAACTAAGTTACTAAAAGTGTTTGTAATGTTTGGCTGAGGCTCTTCAGCATTAGGTACAGGAAGAGGCTTCACAACTCCATTAGCAAGACCAAAAAAACTTAACACTCTTTTACCAAAATAAAGTGCGCGCAAAGGAACAAATCCATAATAATTTTTTTGAGGATTTGCAGCTAATGGATCATAAGGATTTGGATAAGGATTTAACGCACCTGTTGTAATTCCACCGGTTA
>CANNMA010000023.1 GCA_947505805.1 bacterium | reverse complement strand
TAAAGGGGTTGAGCTCGCACTTAACTCTCGCCCCAGAAAGCTTTTAGGGTTCAATACACCATTAGAGGTCTTTTTTAGAGAGCTTTCTGGTTTTTAGTGGAACGTTTCAAATGTTAATCCACGTAATGATGATGATAAAAACCCCACTGATGACCCAACAGCAAGACCTAAATTAGGCGATTCTGAACTTCCATTTGGCAGAGGCCCTATAAGAGGCATCAGGCCGGGAAATCAAGCAGGCAGTCAAGTTCAATTAGGCAACCCAATGAACACAGGGCAACCTGTTGTAAATGGTCAACCAGAAATTACCGCTCAGGAAGCTCAAGATATCTTAGAAATCCTAGATAATCTCCGCACTACTCGCCCTGAACCCTCAAAAAAACCATCGTTCATGGATAAATTCAAGAAAACTGTTGGTCTCAAGTCCAAACCAAAAAATCCTACCATTGAAGAAATTGAACATAACATCATAGAAAAACTTCAAGAAAACAACCCTAGTTTAGACGATCTTACAAGAGCTAACGATGATATTACAAAAAAAATTGAAAAACTAAGAAGTAAGGCCAGAAATCCAAAATTTAACAAAGAACTAAAAACTATAAACGAGCAACTTGCATTTGAAGAGTCCCTTCAAAAAGTAGTTAATGAATTTATAGCATCTAAAAAAATATTATTAAAAGAAACCATAAAAAGGACAGAAATCGAATTGTTAAAAAACCCAACAGATGCAATCATAGCAAAAAAAATTGTTGATACAGAATTAACTCTTGGAAAAGACCTTCAACAGATATTCCAGAAGTATCTTGATAAATATAACAGCTCATTTGAGAACCAAAAAAAATCAGCAAAAACAATCATAGAAGTTATTGTTACTAGAGCCAGCACAGAAATTGAACCTTTAAAAGCCGAATTAGAAATCATATACGAAGCCGACCCGCTTGAGAGAGAGTATGATTCACCGATCAGTCTAAAAATCAAATCTCTGCAATACATAATTCAAAGCTCAGTTGGTATTCCCCAAAACTAAGACTCTGGTTATGAATATAATTGATAACAACTATTTTTGAGGAATACCACCATGAATAAAAAACAAATTGATGTTTTACAAAAACCAAGTTCGATGTTCAAAACAATCAACCTTTTACTTTTGCTTTTTGGCCTATCAACCATTGAAATCAAAGCACCTGATTTTGATATGAATTTTTATGATGGTGATGATGATGGTGATGATGATGATCAATCTCCTATTAGAGATATGCTTGAAAAATCTAAATTATTTCTTCGCAGTACACAAGAAGGAGGGAGTGGGAATCAATCAGGTGTTACCCGAGGCGGTCAAGGAGGCAGTCAAATCAACACAGGCAATCAAACTTTTGTAAGAAGCCAGCCAGTAATGACCAACGCAGAAAACCAAGAAATTCTAGAAATGCTAGATGCTAACCGACCTCCAAAGCCTACTGAATCTAGTGAGCCTGTTAAAGGCTCTAAACCTGCCCAACGTTCTAAAGTTGTTAGTAGTATTCAAAACCTTGAGTTGAACTTTATAGAAACACCCAATCGAGATAATTTACTAAAATTTTCTACAAAAGTTACTCAAATGATAGTAGACCAGAATCCAGATATAAGCGCACTTACTAAAGCTATGAGTAAGCAAATAATAAGAATCTCAGAATTAGAGCGAAAGTTAAAAAAAAGTAGTCTAACAACAGAACAAAGAACAACTTTAAATAACGAATTAATTATTGAAAGAACAATTAAAAAAATTATTGAAAAAGTACGTGAAGAGGCAGAAAACAATAGAAAAATCAAAATAGCCTCCGAAGTCGACTCCGCAAAGACAACAATACTGGATTTAATCCAGCCAAAAAACTCCAAACTTAATATACAACAAAAGTTATCAAAAGCAGCGCAAACATTTGTCAATGGAAAAATTGATCTGGGGACTTCGCTAGAGGAAATGCTAAAAAAACTATCTGAAATCAGTAAAAAATCTGATTTGATACAGAGAATGTTTAAAAAAACAATAGTTGATGCTATTTTAGCTAAGGCTAAAGATGAGCTGAACGAACTGAAGAAGATCAAATCAAAAACCTTCGAGCAAAAAACCGTCGAGCAAAAAATCAAGATGTTACAAGAGATAATTAAAAATGCAACAGCTGCTCTTAAAACAGTTTCATAAGGAAAACTATGAATAGAAAAATAACAAAACCAATCCACCTTTTACTTTTGCTTTTTGGCCTATCAACCATTGAAATCAAAGCACCTGATTTTGATTTCAATTTAAATTCTGATGGTACAAAATCCCCTGATAATCTGACTAAAGGTCCTGCTGACGGTACTACTGAACATCCTGAAGGATTTGATAATTCTACGGAGCATAATTCTAACGGAGACGGTACTACAGGTATAACAGACCCAAACCAAAATCTGTTACATACACAAACAATAGAACCCGGAATCGAGCAAGCTGGAAATAATCCAACCACACAGCAAACTGTTACAAGCCCACTACAAGGTGATGCTGTTACTCCAGAAGAAGCTCAAAATATTGAAGATGTACTCGGCCGCCCTACTGAAACTGAAATAGCAAAAAAACCATCGATATTGCACCGACTTAAAAGAGCACTTGGTATTACAAAACCCCCTACACCAGACAGCCCTCTAAAAGAAATTGAGCTTGAAATACTCCAATCAAAAAAACCAGCAGATCAAAAATTGTTAAAAGGATTAGCTAAACAAGCTAAAATAAAATTAGCCGAGGCTACTTTTGATCAACTGATTGATCTTAAAAAGGTAATTGATGAAAACATTACTAATTTAAGACATGAATTAAACCAAACGGAGGATGAGGCTTCAAAAAATTTTTTAAATAAAAAAATTGCAATTGAAGAAGCAATTAACCAGGCACTACAAGAAGTAGGAACTAATAAACTTTTTGAAAAGCTAACGTCCCCATACGACAGTGAAAAAAACTTAAATCTAATGATCGAATATATCAAAAAATTTACACCAGATGGAAAATTTTATAGAAACATCGGAGCAGAATTTCATGAATTAATAAAAAAGGCTCAAGCAAAAATTTCGGAATCTATAGCAAGAGATGAATTAACTAAATGGTCACAAAATGAAAACGGCAATTCTTCAATCGGTGAACAATATGCAAATCTTTTAATTATGTCAAAAAAAGAACTTGGCAATACACTTGAACAATTAAAGGAACAAAATAATGACCTTCTTGAAAAACTCAAGCTTGAAAAACTCAAGCCAGCACCAGAAGACGCGCAAGCTCGTCGTTATTTAGAAGCACTTAAAAAAGAAATTGAAAAGCAATTAAGCTTTCAAGAAAAATCTAACCCATCACAAGAAGACTTTTTATCTAAACCACCTCAGTCAGCAGCTACTTTACAACCTGATTTACCAAGTCAAATGTTTATATTAATGGATAATCTGGTTAAAGCTCCACCAAAAACTATAGATACATTGCTAACAAGTCAATTCCCTACTATTACACAACAACAAATAGAGAGTATTAAAAAACAAATAAAGAGTATTAATGAAGCTATTGCAGAATATAAAAGTATTCCTAAGACAGCACGAGAAGAGGAACTGAACAGAAAGAAGGATTTGAATACGGATATCCTAAGCCGTCAAAACATTTTAAATAATGAGCTAAAAAACATTCCCACATCTGAAAAAAATAGCTCATTAAATGAATCTGAAGCATGAAACAATTAAAGAGTAACTCTGGGCCGGGGGTAAAAACCCGGCCCCTTTTTTTTATGCACATTTTTTCTTTCTTTATAAGAGCTTATACGAAAATAGAATTTTAAAGAGTGAGCTACTATTTTTAAAAAAAGACCTTCTCATTAATGAAAGCAGTTTATTTTTTTATGTCATTACCAGCGAAACGAGAGCACAGCACAGTGCGTAGCGCTATGATAGCGTGAGTAAGCGTGTGTAGGCCCAAATGTAACAGGAAAAAATCATCTTTAATTCTATAGAGTGTACAACCCATCATTTAAAAAAAATTATCATAGGGACTTTTACAAAGTAACATTTGGGCCTACACACGCTCAATCGATCTGTCCAGAGTGCTTTACACTCTGACGCGATCTTATTTCGCTGGTAATGACATATTTGAGAGGTTATTAACTTGCTAGATAAAGCTTTTGTCTAAGTGTTGAATTTTCGTATAAGCTCTTAAAAATCCGTAAAACAGAGGTTAAAACAATTCGCGTAATAATTTTATTGTTTCTCGTGTAACTCATTTGTTACAATTTGTCGCATAAACTGTAATTACTATTAGGAGATAATGATGCAAACAACAAAAAATTCTATACTTAAAAAAACAACCCTTTCACTATTGTTATTTTTTACCTGTTCACAACTACTTTTAGGAGCAGATGGTGAAGAAGACGTATTCCATAGTCCTAAGGAAGGAAATCTCGATCCGAATGATCCGAATGATCCGAATGATGATGATTCTCATAACTATTCTGATGCAAAAACACATGATAAAACTACTAATCCAGAGACACAAATCGATACTGATCCTAATCATAATGGCGTTACTCCAATTGATACGACACTTCTATCAAATGACCAAACACCTATTATAAGCGTGACACAGCAACCTGTAACAGCAACAACGGCACTAGAGATTTTAAATATATTAAATAAAGGCACATTACCAGAAACAAGCTCGTCTTCAGGTATTTTAAAAAGAATTAGTACCTTTTTTAAAAGAATCTTTAATAAAGATTACAAATTAGGAATCAAAGCGTTTGATAACAGCAGCACTACCCAACAAAAGGTTTCTGCCGATTTAAATACAATGCTTCCTGATAAACCAGAATTTGTTAAAAAAGGCTTACAATTACGGACAGAAACACAAATAACCATTGTAAAAGCTGTTATAGAAGCTCTAGCAAAAGCAGAAAGCGCACAACCACCTACCACCACTGTATCAATCGATAACGTCATGCAAGATCCAGACATTTTGAATCTTATTAAAAAACAAAGTGAATATCTTGATGCATCAGGGCTTGAACACATTATGAACGACGTTACCGATCAAAATAGGCAAACTCTCATAGACGATTTAGGGCTTAATACCAAAAAACAAATACAGGACGTTTTAAACAGTATTAGAAATCCCATAGATTTTAAAGACAGTGAGATTACACAAAAATCAAGTAAAAAGCTTCTATCTACATGGCTCAAAGGGATATCAGAAGGAAACATGTTTCAAAGAAATGTTTTAGCTCCTACCTATAATTATCTAAAAGATATAATAGTAAATGTTTTAAAGACTATCCCTCAATCTTTAAGACCAAATCTTGACCCACAATCATGGAAAACTCCAAACCAAATAATTAAAGGGGAATGGATTTTTCGCGTTGCAATAGAACAAGAACTACCAGAACTAATTAAAATGACAGTTGACCATCTATTACAAAACAATCCATCACTATCGGCTGACGATTTAATCGCTGAAGTAATGAAACGCTCAGATATTAATGAATTAAGAAAAGGCATTGAAGACTGGAAAGCAGACTTTTTAGGCTTAATAAAACCACCAACGAAACCTACAATGGATACTCCGCCATCAGAAAAACAACAAGCAGCAGAAGCAGCCTATGAGCTTAAATTAAAGAATTATAATGATGCAAATGAAAACTGTATCAGCAAATTAGGTCTTGATATTGATCAGTACATTGAAAATGGAGTAAAAAAATACTTGGAAAAAACAATAGGATCACGAATAGATTCACTAGTAACTACTCTAGAAACAACCACAAGCCCTATTGAACGCTTACTCGATGCCCAAATAATAATAAAAACCGAAGGCTCAGAACAACTCAGCTCACTACAAAAAAAATATACCGCAGAACTTGAAACCTCTACAAACCTACTTGCAAATTCTCAAAATTTATCGGAGTCCCAAAAAATAGAACTTGAAAAACAACAAAAGTTATCACAGTCATTACTGAATGCTACGGACATAGAACTTGTTAACAGGGCTCTTAAAGAAGAGCCTACAAATCTACAAGCACAACAACAAGCAAAAGATTTGATTGCCAAATTACTTGCCCAAGGACTTACCCTTGAAGAACTTTCTGATACTATGCCTGCTGGAAACAATAGCGGAGTTCCAGAATTTCTAAGAATAATTAATAGAGAACTTAGTTTTAAAGAATTTAAAACAAGCATTGAAAATGGACTTCAAGCACCTAAGGCAACATTCGGATCACCTAAAGAATTTACAATTATTGATCAACTAGATTATTTGACTGAAAATTTAAAGCCTAAAAACACTCCTGAAATGAATGATTTTATTACGCAAAAATTCTTCGAAACTCTCAGCACACTTTCAACAAAAGACATTACTGAATTAAGAACATTCTATACAAAAAATAAAGTCACTCTTGAAAAATTTAAGCTTAATCAAATTGTTGAAGCAAAAATACCAGCTCTAACCACTAATGAAAGTCTTACAAATTTTCAAATGAGAATAACTGATGAATTGGCAAAAATTACACAACAAAAAACATTCCTAGAACAAGGACTCAATTATGCGAGGAGTTTTTTTGTTACTGAAGAATCTAATACGATCAAACAATTAACATACCTAACAGAACAAATGAACCTACAACTGCCACCCGAAGAATCGGAACAATTTGAAACCTATCTTAAGGAAAAAATCAATGAAATAGTTGATAAATTAACAACGACTCAAGAACTTGCAGATATTCTAAAGAAATTTTCAAACAATTCAGTTATTTCAAGCGCAATTGAAGATAAAATTAACAAGCTTCTAACTGATCAAATTGTTTTTTTAAAAGGAGCTCCAAGCTATCAACAAGTAGATAATGCCATCGACTCCATCGAATCATTGGTTAATACCATCCCTGATTCAAAAAAATTTTTAACTAACATGTTTTTTAGTAATACCTTAGAGACATTTAGCACTGAAGAACTTAATAGTCTTCAAGAAGCTACTAACATAGCTACTAAAAGTAAGCTTAAGGATTTACTGGAAGAAGTAATTTCAAAAATTCTGAAAACACGCGAAACGCAAACAGTTACTGAGTAAAAATAAAAATGTATAGCGTGAAATGTTAAAGAATAGCAATCCGCGATTATAAAAAAATAGATTGTAAAAAACCTTTTAAGGAGAAAAACATGAAGAAACAGAAACTAAAAAACAACCTACAGCACCTATCGCTGCTGTTACTGCTTCTAGGACAGGCAAAAATTATACACACAATGGAAGGAGGAGAGCTTATTAAATTTGATCCTACCACAGGAACTGATCTAACCAATCCAACTGGCTATGATGGAGTTAATCATGATGGAGTTAATCATGATGGAGGTGATCATGATGGAGGTGGTGATGATGGAGGTGGTGATGATGGAGGTGGTGATGATGGAGGTGGTGATGATGGAGGTGATGATGATGGAGGTGGTGATGATGGAGGTGATCATGATGGTAATCAACAACAACCAGGCAACAGCACAGGCAATCAAAATGGCGGAAATAGTGGAAAACAAAATCCGCTCAATCTATCTCTAGGGGCATCACCGATAGATGGCATAACTCAAGGTGAAAATCCAGTCGTAACCAGTACTGATGCTGCAGATATTCTTAACGATCTTCATACTCCTTCCCAAAAGCCTGCCTCTAAAAGCTGGCTGCCTAAAACTGTTTCTGACTTTATTACAAAAGTAAAAGTTGCATGGGACAGGTCTTTTAAAAGCGCAGACTATAAAAAAGCTGCCAAGGGACTACCTGATCAAGCACAGGCTCAAGAAAAATTAAGAACTCAATTTAATACATTATACGGAAAACAGTCTGAACCTATAGTAGATACATTTTTAACTGAAGGCGGAGTCCTCAGAAAAACCATATATGATGCAATTACAGAACAACTTCTTTCTGCACTTAAAGCAAATCCAAATGCAGATCCACTCGAATTATTAAGAAACATTGAAAACAATCCTGATATTAATAGGCTCAAACAAACTGCTGAAGGTTTATTAAAAAATGGACTACCGACTAATAATCAAGAAGCTGATCAAGAAAAAGTTCAACTAATAACGGCAGAAGCACAATCATATCTTTGCATTGATATTGAATCCCAAGTAAAAGCTATTTTAAAACAAGTAAAGCCAGATCTGTTAAACAGATTAAACGACAGGCAAAAATCACTAGAAAATCTAGCTGAAATAGAATCTGCATTTAAAGACAATCCAAATCCTGACCAAACGCAACTACAAGAACTTTTGAATGAAGCACGGCAAGCAGTAAGAAATTCTGGCGTTCCTACCGATTTAGACGCACTAACCAAGCAATACGAAAAAACTTTGGGAAAGTACAACGATACATTACAGTCTCTTAGGGACTCATCTAATCCTTCAAATCCTGATCACAAGACTGACGAAGAAATTGATGAAGAAGCAAATCCAATTAGAAGAGCTAAAAAAATTCTAGAACTGCTGTATGACGCCACGGTCATTGAACTTCTGAAAGCACGGGTATTAAAGTCTATGGAATCTAATGAACCTAATGAACAGGCCAAAGCTCAAGTTGATATCGAACAGATTTTAAAAGTTCAACTTAAGTACTACTCACTCGATGAATTAACAACAAGACTAACCAAGAACATTAATTCACTTACCACACTAAATGAATCATCGGATGGACAAACAATTAAATATGAAAAACTTGTCTTAGCTCATTTAGAAAGAAATGAAACAATTAAAACACTGCTGGATAAAGTAAACAATATGTTCGATACTAATGAGCCAATCGAAACAATAGAAAAACCAATCAATGAAATCATTGATCTAGAACTTGCAAACGGCAAAACAATTGCAGAATTAAGAAGTGAGTACGCAAAAGACAAGGGGAATTTAGGTAATCCTGTTGCTGCTGAATTTAATGTACAATTGGGAAAACGAAACTGGCGCCTACCAGAGCCCAACCAAACTCCTGAAAATGTACCTTCAAGTCCAGAAGATACAATCCAAGAAGAAAGAGATTTAACGATCAAAACATTAAAAGAAAGCCTTCAGGAACTCGTATCAAAAAGTGACACTAACAAAGAAAACAAAAATGAACTGGCTAAAAAAATAATTAAACTTGAACTTGAAAATGGCACATCGCTTGAAAATCTTGCTAACGATTACCTTCAAAAAAGAAATGCTGCTATTGGTGAAGATCAAGATAAGAGTGCTCTTTATGATTGCTTATTCAAAGATGTTGAACAAATGATTAAAGAACAAAAAGAAACTCAGATTACTCAGCAATTATCCGATACAATTACATCATTTCTTGACAGTCAAGTAACAGAGATAGCAAACAATAAGAAAAATATATCTAACACAAAAGATTTTCTAAATGGGAAAAGAGTTGCTGATAAAGTTTTTGAACAAGAACAGAGCATTGAAAGTATTGTTACGAATTTAGACAGAATACATACAATAATAAATGGTAAAATTAAAGCAATTGATGCAAAAACAGAACGAACTTCATCTGAAACAAATCAACGAATAATACTGGAATGTATGAATGATGCGTTCACCACACAGGCAATAGAGAGAGCCTTTATGCTTGAAGGTGCAAGGTATTTTAATGGTAAAACCGGTGAAGGAGATGCCAATACTATAGTCGATTTAGCTTTTAAATATGGCGAAAGTTTAGACAATCAATTAGAGAATTATACAGAGAAATTAAAGGGCTATGATAAAGGCAATGTAAGTACAAAAAATGGCAATGCATACTATCAAGAGCTTATTAAGGCAGTAGAAAGAGCAATTGAAGCTTCTAGAGCAGAACAAAATGCATCGGCAGATAATGAACAAAATGAACGAGGCATCGTATATAAAGCAAATCCTAATTACGCAGGAGGAGCGAATCAATAAGCTTAAAAATAATCATATAAGTGATTAATAAAAACAGGCTGGTGAGTACACATAAAAACATACTCATCGGCCTGTTTTGTTATTATTCAAGAAACAAACTAACCGTATCGACTAATTCTTTTTGTGCATCAGAAAGTAACCGATGCAATGCCATTCTTTTTTCACCCTGCGTACACAAAACCTTCAAAACTGCCAATTGATCTTTGTCCAATTGATCCTCTTCAAGTTGCATAAGCAGTTCGTGATAATCAAGGCCTACTTCTCTTGCAAGTCGTATAATTGATACCACATCTAACGCCCTTTTATCGGTCAGATTCTCTTGCACATACATGTCGGGCAAAGACACAACTTCTGTTGTTGCTGGTCTACCAAGATCTGATTGTTTACCTTCTAATGCTACATTTGGTTTTTCTTGTTGCTGAGTAGCACCTTGTACTGAAGGAGCTTTTGGTAAAGCTGCAGGAGAGAAAGCGGTAGAAAACTTTTTTGTTACATTCGATAACGATGGCAACTGTTGCTGTAACGAAGCGGAAAATTGATAAACACGATCAAGCACTCTACCTTTTGGTACTGCCACATCTTTTTTTGCAGCATCATCAATAGGAGTAATAGGTGGTACATCAAGTCCACTTGTTGATTGTCCTTCTGAAGTTGATTTTGTTGCTCCATCTGCATCAGTTGGTTGATTTAATGAACGTTTTACATAATCACGTGCACCAGAAAAAGCTGATGCCACTCCAGATGAAAGCATAGAAACATAAGAATTGTTCGCTGGAGCTTGCGATACTGCAATTTTTGATTTTTGTTCTGCTGGCTCAGTTATTTTAGATGATTGACCAAGAGAAAAATCAGGATACTGGGCCAGAACTTTTACTTCTGGTTGTTGAGACGCTACAGATGGAATTTTTGATTGATCAACAGGATTTCCAAGAAGATCAACAAGATTTCCAAAATCAACAGGAATAGGTTGAAATTGATTGTTACCAGCTTCAATACTTTTAATAAGATTAATAATATAGGGTTTTTCTAAAATATAATTTGTGAATGAATTAAGAATAACATACGTACGTTTATGAGTCTCTTGATCTTCCACTACGGTAACAGCAACCCAATGAGCTGCTTCTTTAGGACTGACAGCACTATACTGAGACGCAGTATTTACAAAAAATGTATACGGTACCCCTCTATGAGCTTGAAGCCATGCACGCTTTTGATTCCAGAACTGATCAAAATCAACACCCATATCAGCCTGACTGACTAAGTACCCTGCACCATCAATAATCGAATAACGATTTTGTAATGCTGGAACAGCTTTACCAATTAATTCTTCAAGATAACCTGTTTCAACATTTTCCCCTGATCCTGCATTTGGGTCACGTTGTTTTATAAATTTTCTCCATTTTCCATCAACAATAGTTTCTGTCGTTACTCCTGTAATCGGATCGATTACTTTTTTAGTTTTCATACCAAACAAGGAACGTATCCTTTTTTTATCAAAAAATGGTTCTTTTTCAAAAACTCGTCGGTGCCACATCTGATCAAGCAATGATGCGTTAAAAAGAGCGTTATAGGCACAACAATTACCAGTTTTTTGTCTACACAGCACTGGCTGAATAACCTGTATGTTATCATTTACATGAATAGTCCACCCATCAAATACCGCATCACCTAAAAGAATAGGCTGGGTATCAGGCTGTTGTTGAGCTTTTCCACTTTCATACATGTCTAATAAGCCAGGTTCAGTAACCGGTAAGCCTAATTCAGTGGCAAAAGCAATAAAATCAGGATCCAAAAATAAATCTTTCTGTGCATCTAAAGGAGCCGCTGTTGCAGCATAAGAACATGAAAAAACACTGGTACAAGCAAGAAAAAAAGCTCCCACTATCGTTTTTTTATAAATAAATTTCATAAGAGCCTCCGCTTAATTAATCTAAAAAAATAATTAACACATTCTCATATTATTGCAATAATTTCTTTTTGTCAATTAAAAGCTTTACAAAAATAGATCCTGACCTTATTTTCAAAAATACGTAAGACCAATTTTACCTTAAAGGACCTTGTATCCTAAAATAGAAGGACAAAGTTGTATAAGAGCTTTGCTAAACATGCTTTGTAAAAAAAAGTATGGTAGACTAGAAAAACGTGTTGGTAATAAAAAAAGGACCAAAACATGGAAAACGAAACAACTATCTTTTCTGGAAGACATATGAAACGTAACAAAGGTTTTTTCTCAATTTCTGCGGTGGCAAAAATGTTTTCTGTTCACCAACAGACTATTCGGCTCTACGAGCGAGAAGGATTACTTTCACCAAAACGGTCTGAAGGGAACACTCGTTTGTTTTCAGAAGAAGATGTTGATCGGCTTGAGCAGGTAATCTACCTAACGCATAAACTCGGCATTAACCTTGCTGGAGTTCAGATGATCCTAAAACTTCAAAAGCAGATTAAAAAAATGCAAAAGGATATGAATCGTATTTTTGATGAAACAAGCAATGACCTTACAAAAGAGGAACTGCTTCAGAAAGAAGAAGTTAAGATTAATGTGCAACAACTTGCTAAATTAAAAAGTGACAGTACACTTTCTGCCCAAACAGAAAATAATGACGAAACACCTGAAGAATCAAACGATTTTAATTGGGATATAGATTACGAAGAATAATTGGTGGTACGCTTACAAGGTAACCGTTTAACCAATCACACCATCGGTCAAACAGATTCAAGTCAACAGATGAGGAGGTATCATGACGCAAAACAACAATCAACTAACCATTTCTTACGAACTTCTGTATCTTATGCAATGGCTCTTGGAAAACGAGCCCGCACGACTCAAGAAATTGATAGTACAAGCTCTACAAAAAGGCTTGAAGGAAGAGATGCAAGATGCTGCAAAACAGAAAGAATTTGCAACGGATGAAGAGCTTCATTATAGCGTTGTCGACTTTTTAACTCTTCTTGAAGATCTTTTACAAGAAGCGATCAGCGAACAGAGAATTAAAAAAGTTTCTGAACACAATCTTATGCCCGCTTTAAATCAGATCGATGATGCTGAATGCGGATCTGATCTTGTAAAAGCAAGTATTGCAAAAGCATCTTCACGACTTGAAGAACACCCCCAAGCAAATGCTCAAGAACTTCTTTTTAAAGAACTGCTAAAGTCTTGGAAGCCCACTAAAAAAACGGTTGTTAATTAAAACAGATTCAAAAACTTTAGTCCTATAGATCGTGGTTGTTATTTTAAAATCACAAAAAAAGAGAGCGTAAAAGCTCTCTTTTTTTATACTTGACGTAAAGCTCATTATCTTTTGAACTAACATTTTTAGTAAAATTCTAGTAGCTGTGTTCTGTAAAAACTTTATTTTTGAAAAAGCTTTTATTCAGCAAAAGATTTTCTTCTTTTACCTGCCTATTGGAACAGAAACAACCCACTCCGCATTAATATTCTGTTTTACTGGTAAAGATCCCATATCGTTGTCATTAATATAACGAGTCACCATTGCACTGCCCTGTTCTTTGATTTCAATAACTTGATACAGCGTTCCATTATAGCTTACTACATAAACTTTATCACCAGTAGTAGGTGAATTAAAATACTGATTTTGACCTCTTCTTCCTGATGGCTCCTTAAAGATTCTACGAATTACCTGAGTCCCATCACTAAGAGTCACGTTTTTTACTACACTAGATTTTACTGCACTAGATGAAGCTGCATTAACTAAAGAACCTGACACTACGGCTAGAACACTTAGAAGTAATAATTGTTTTTTCATGGTGAACCCTTTCATCGCTTTTGCTTTTTTTAAGCTCAAGCAAACATAAATAACTTTGGATAAAGACTACCTCTATCCTTACTATTTACATTAATAAGTTTAATCAATCAGTGTCAATATACTCAATTAGAGTAATTAAAATCAAGCTTAAATACTTTTTGATAAGAGCTTAACTTTTAAATAAGGCCAACATTATAACGATTTTTTATTCAAAAAACCCAATCCGTTCAAGTGCTTGCCGTAACTCATACATCGGCAAACCAACTACTCCACTATACGAACCATCAATCCACTCTAAAAATTGAGCTCCGTACAGTTCAACCGCTATCGCCCCTGAAGCAATCATCGCCCATGAATGTTCTAAGTATCTATCAAGCCATTCATCTGGAACTACAAAACGATATCGTGTTTCTACAACCTGTTCTATACGGGTAACAATCTGCCAACGACCATCAATCCACTGTTTTTTATCTAAACAAAAAGCAGTTGCTGTTGTAGAAGACTTCCCAAGAGTCTTTATTTTTTTAATAGCATCTTCCCGATCTTTTGGCTTTCCATGAACAGTTCCTTTTGAATCTTGTCCCATGGTATCAACCGCTAAAACAAAAATCACTGCATCACTCGATAGTACAGGAAGCACTGCATGCTCCATTTTTTTGCGAGCAATTTCTTGTAACCGCTCATTAAACGGCAACGTTTGATCAACCGCATCTTCATCAGCTTCATGACCAATAACCACAAAAGGAATTAATGACTCTTGTAAAAGCATCTGACGCGAACGGGATGATGAAGCTAGATAGAGGGTATGATTAGATTTTTTCATGATAACTTTCCTGAAAAGATAGGTACTACCAATAACCTTGTTAGTATGACAGATTTCTTACATGAATTACATGTACTCTGTATAGCAAGCTGTATGCATTTTTTTCTAAGGTTTTTTCATTTACGAAAATTCAAAATCTAGATAAAAGCTTTATCTAGCAAGTTAATAATCTCTCAAATATGTCATTACCAGCGAAATAAGATCGCGTCAGAGTGTAAAGCACTCTGGACAGATCGATTGAGCGTGTGTAACCCAAATGTTACTTTGTAAAAGTCCCCATGATAATCTTTTTAAATGATGGGTTGTACACTTTATAGAATTAAAGATGATTTTTTCCTGTTACATTTGGGCCTACACACGCTTACTCACGCTATCACAGCGCTA
>CANNMA010000022.1 GCA_947505805.1 bacterium | reverse complement strand
CCGTTCGGTAAAAAACGCGCTGCAACAAAACGAGAATAATCGCTAGAGCTAGTACCGGCTATTACTATTTTTCCATCAGGTTGTACTGCTATGGAAGTCTTTCCACTATTAATGGGAAATCCTGGTAAATAGGTTGTCCCAAGAGGACTCATTAATCCGCCAAACGTCTGATCTAAAAGTCCATCAAAATTGATTGTTTTACTCGTGACGCTTTGAATGTACAAGTTAGTGGTACTGTTGTTGAATACGAATTTATTTTTGCTTATAAGATTTCCGTTGTAGTCGCTTGCCTGAAGATGAGACATACAAGAAATCATTAAAAAAATGATTGCGGTAATGACTTTCATGGGTTTCTCCTTTTTTGATTGTACATTAATAAAGACCAGTTCCAACTTCGACATAACTTGCTTGATAGCTAGTGGTAGTCATTGGATTAATGAGTTGTATAAGGCCAAATTGAGCCTCACAAACTCCACCTAATATAATTTTGTTATTAGGTTGTAATGCTAAAGATGGTTGTTGGTTTTGACCACTGATGATTATATCAACAAGATAAAAAGTCCCTGGCTCACTCGTTATTCCTCCAAATGTTGGATCAAGAGCACCATCATGTGCTAATCGAATGGCAGCAAAATGAATTATGCCATTTTGCTCTCTGGTGTATCCGCCGATTATAATTTTTCCATCAGGCTGTAATGCGAGGTCTTGTGATTGATCACCTATTCCTTCAGATACTCTTGGAGTTACATACATGCTTCCTTGATTTTGACCATTTTGACCACCAAATGTTATGTCAACTTGTCCATTTGATACTAATCGAGCTACAGCAAAATAAGGAGCATTAAGACTACCTTGATTTGAAGTTGCTCCTGAACCTCCTGCTATGATTATTTTTCCATCAGGTTGAAGAATTATCGAATAGCACTGATCACCCGCTCCGCCACTTATTGTTGGGGTAAGGTACATGGTGCCTAGCTGTGAATTGAAGCCGCCAAAAATTTCATCAAGCTGTCCATCAGAAAGAAGCCGGACAACAGCAAAGCGTGAATTTTCACTATTATTATCTATACAAGAATAACCTCCAAGGAGTATCTTCCCATCATTTTGAACTACTATACTAAAACATTCGTCATCAGTTCCTCCTGCTATTGTTTCAGTTAAGTAGAAAGTTCCGGCAAGTTGGCCATTTTGGCCACCGAATGATTGATCAATCTGTCCATTTGAAAGAAAGCGAGCTACAGCAAAAACATTCCCAGCGCCAATAGATGTATATCCACCTACTATGATATTATCATTTGGTTGTAGAGCCATAGCAAGGCAATCGTTAGTAGAAAAACCTATAGAAATATAAGCGGTACCAAGTTTTTGGCTGTCTTGTCCTCCAAAGGTAAGATCAAGTTCTCCACTCGGTAACAATCGGACAACTGAAAAAGCTGTATAATTAGTTGTTCCTGCTAAAACTATTTTTCCATCAGATTGGACTGCTACCCCACAACAGATATCTGCTAGACCATTAATAATGTTGGGAGCAATTACAGTGCCAGGGATTGGATTATTTTGACCGCCAAATGTTGTATCGAGTTGACCATTGGGTAAAAAGCGAGCGGCCGTAAAGCAAGACATACTGTTACCATTATATGTTCCTGCTATGACTATTCTTCCATCAGATTGTAAAGCAATACTTGTACTACCATTGGTGTTAAGAGTTAACGCAGAAGGAGCTGTTGTAGTGCCTTGATTTCCAAATGTTTGATCTATCATACCATCAAAATTTACGGTGTTATTTATAACTCCTTGGATGTAAGAATTGGTGCTGTTATTATTAAAAATAATTTTATTTTTGCTTATAAGGTTTCCGTTGTAGTCGCTTGCATGAGTAGTTGGTGTAAAAGTGATAAGCGACAGTAAACAGTAGTAGTATAAAATTCATAAAAGTTCTTTCGGTTTAGGTTATGAATAAAGACCAGATCCATTTCCCACATAACTTGTTTGATAATTTGTAAGAGTTATCGGGTTGATCATTTGGATAATTCCAAAACGATTTCCATCTTCTGTTGTTCCACCTAGAATAATTTTTTGATCTGATTGTAATGCAACACTATACGCATAATCCATGTTTTCATTTCCATCAGAAATGTAACCTTGAAGATAAGTAGTTCCAGGTTGACTGATTGTACCACCAAATGTTGTATCAAGTTGGCCATTTGAAAGAAGGCGTGCACTAGCAAAATGATACTCATCACTGTTATTTGATGATGAATATCCTCCTAAGACTATTTTACCATCTGACTGCAAGACTAATCCGTAACTTGTATCATCAGTTCCATTATTCCCAGCTATTTGTTCTGATATATACATAGTTCCTAATTGACTATTATAACCGCCAAATGAAGTATCCAGATGTCCATTAGATAAAAGGCGAGCAGCCGCAAAGTAATATGAAACAGCGTCTTGAGTAACACCAGCTAAAATTATTTTCCCATCATTTTGAATTTTTAAACTATGGCATCTATCATAACTGTTGCCTGAACCTGTTCCTCCGGCTATAGGAGGATTAATATACATAGTTCCTGCTTGACTATTGTAGTATCCAAAAGTTTCATCGACTGCTCCATTTGGTAGTAATCGAGCAACTGCCATGTAATAATTATTACTTGTTGCGTTAGAAAATCCTCCCATAACAATTTTTTCATCATTTTGAAGTGCTACTGAATAGACAGCATCACCTTGCCGATTTAAAGTTTGAGATGATACTATTGTTGATGGAAGAAACATAGTCCCTGCCTGACTAGAATATCCAGCATCAGGACCACCGAATGATAAATCTAGAGAACCATCTGAGAGTAAACGAACAGCTGAAAACTTTCCCTGATATCCTGAAGATGGATAAGACCATCCCCCCATAAGAATATTCTGTTGTCTATCAATAACTATTGATTGGCACCCGCTTCCACAATAATCAATTTGATCTGGAATGATCGATTGCTCTACACACATAGTTCCTGGGATTTGTCCATTGTTACCACCAAACGATTCGTCTAATACACCATTTGGCATAAGGCGAGCAGCTGCGTAACGGCCATAGTAATAACTTTGTGAGTAAGGGTCATTATTTTCTACCGACGAAAAGCCCCCTAATATAATTTTTCCATCTGATTGAATTGCAACTGCATAACATTCATCATCGGTGCCATTTTGTTGCGTTATAAAAAAGGGAATATACATAGTACCTGGAATTTGGCCATTTTTTCCTCCAAAACTTATATCTATATTTCCATCAGGTAAAAAACGTGCTGCAGCAAAATAGCTTATGTTGGCACTTGATTGATAGCTTCCCACTATAACTATTTTTCCATCAGTCTGTAAGGCCATTGCTGTATAAGGCTCGTAGGAAGATCTAAGAATAAAATTTTGTATATAATTTGTTCCAAGAGGGCTTATTAATCCACCAAATGTTTGATCTAAAAGGCCATCAAAGTTTATCGTGTTTTTCATGACACTTTGAATGTACGAATTAGTACTAGTGTTGTTAAATACGAATTTGTTTTTAATTATAAGGTTTCCATTATAATCCTGTGCTCCAGATATTTTTTGAATTGGATTTATGAGAATAGCTATGGTGATAAAAATTGAATAATACTGGGACATCTATTTCTCCTGTTTAAAAGTTTAATCAATTAAACAGTAAGCATTTCAGGATTTGATAGTTGAAATCAAGACTTTTTTTGGATATTTGAGATAAAAAAACTGCCAGGGTGATTTCCTGACAGTTTTTTTTAAGAAAATATTTTTAGTTACTAATTAACTTGTTCTTGATTGGACGATGGCTCTTTTTGCATATCCAGCATGAACTTTTCAAATAGTTTCAATTTTCCTTGTTTTGATTCTTTAGCAAATGCATCTAATGACCAAATAAGATTGATAGTTCCTAAGTCTGAGTAAGGATGATTAACTCCCTTAATCATTTGCCCTTCGTCCATTCCTTTGCCTAAAAGCATAATAATACTTTGTGGGCGAGACTCTTTATAGGCTGCTATACTAGCAGTTTCTCGATCATGAATAATAACTGCTTTTGATTTATGCTTAGGTTTAATACCATCAAAAATCTGTTTAGCGATTTTCTTAGGATCTTCATCACGAGGATTATCGTCAGTAATAACAATGTAATCTGCAAGTTTTCCAGCTGCACGCCCCATCAAAGATCGCTTAAAACTATCTTTTCCTCCGCCAGCTCCAAAAACAACAATCAAGTACTGTGTGAATTCTCGCATGGTAGAAAGAACAGCTTCAAAAGAAGCTGCCGTATGCGCATAATCAATACAAGCAACCGCTTTGTTAGGTAAATTATAAAATTGTAAGCGTCCTGGAATAGCTCCAAACTCAATACTATTTTCAGTAAGTTGGGCAAGATCAAAACCTTTTTCAAGAAGAAGACTTACACCACCAAGGAAATTATAAAAATTATAAATCCCTGGAAAGCCATGATACGTACATTTCAACTGTTTGCCTTCAGGATTCCCAATAAACACCTTTTGTTCAAAAAGCGTGTCTTCTGTCATAGCTCCATTATGGGTTGCATGTGCTGCAAGGTCATAATACTCTTTACCATCTTCTGTATATTTATAGGCTCCTTGCGTATAAAGACCAAAACTCTTTGCATGCGGATACCATTCTAAAAGTTTTTTACCATAGTCATCATCTGCATTAATGAGCAAAACCCCATCTTTTTTAAGATGAGAAAATAATTTTTGTTTTTCTTTTCCATAAACTTCCATGGATGGGTACAGTTCTCCATGCTCACGATCAAGATTAGTAAAAATAATTCCATCAAACATGATCCCATCAATGCGATGAAAGGTCATCGCTTGTGCAGCAACTTCAAGCACAACGTATTCAATTTCTTTATCAACACACAGTTTTAAAAACTGATGAAGATAATCAGGCTGAGGAGTAGTAAGAGGAGCTTTAAGATCAAATTCATCAAAGGTTTCTTCTGGGTTTCCCGTAAAAATCATAATTTGAGCAGTTGTTAAACAGGCAACTTTTTTACCAAGAGCTTTGAGTGTATGCGCAAGCATCCACGTTGTTGTTGTTTTACCTTTGGTTCCGGTAACTCCAAAAAGTTTTAAACGTTCAGCTGGATTTCCAGCAGCTTGTGCACTTAAAACAGCAAGTGCTTTACGAGCATTTTCAACATATTCAAGAGCAACAGAATGTGTTGCCACTAGATCAAGAATTGCTTGATCTAGTTGAATGTCTTGTTCAACAACAATTTTTTTTGCACCTTTGATAATTGCTTGTTGTATATAATCTGATCCATCACTTTTTTGTCCTTTGATAACTACAAAGGTACCACCAGGGGTGATAAAATCGGTATGTGCTGTTACGGGAAATTGAGTAAAGAGTGGTTTTTTCATGAAAAAGCTTTCAAGTGAAACGCAGTTATTTTTCTAATGCGATCTGTTTTCGAATAAATGGTAAGAGCAATAAGATAGCAGAGAGGTTGATTGCAAGCAAACAGGTAACAGCAATATCTACAATTGACCAAACAAGTCCAATCTTCATAAGCGCTCCAAGGCATGAAACTCCTGCAAATACAAAAGTAAAAAATTGCCCAAATCGTCCACCAGTTAAATACAACCAACATTGACGAGTAATGTAGCCATACGGAACAAAAACACCTAATCCAAAAATAATTGAAAGCACCGTAACGATATAACCACCAGCAACACCAAATACTGATTGGTAGGTTTGAATCACAAGAGGAGCTCCATCATAAGTACCGTTCCACATGCCCCCTGCAACAAGCGCTAGCGATACCAGCATGGCAACCACGTTGATACTCATGAATGTGCTGAGCATGCCCGTAAGCCCATCATTAAAAGGGTTACTACTACTTGTATTTCCATAAAAAACACCTGCTGTTCCAAGACCTGCTTCAGATGCATTAACAGTACGTAAAATAGAAGTTGACATCATGCGCTGTACTGACATTCCAAGCCCTGCACCAAATGCTGCTTGAGGACAAAAAGCACTTACAAAAATAAGCCTTAATGCGGGAATAAGTGCTGCCCAGTAATACACAAGAACAATGGTAATTGAGATAAAAAAGAGAGCGACTTTAAAAGGAATAATGGCATCAGCAACCTTAACTATTCGTTTTGCCCCACCAAACATAACATAGATGACAAACGCAGTAAGAACAGCAGCTACTGACCAACTAGGAAACCCAGTTGTATGCTGAATAGCGCTACTGATTGAATTACATTGCATAGCGTTACCACTAATAAGTCCATAAAACAAACACGCTGCCGCATAAACATATGCAAGAGTTTTTCCAAAAGGCAGTTTATCGATATACAAAAATGGCCCACCAAGAACGGCTTTTGAAGTTGTGCGAGCTAACTTTGCAAATGAAACACTTAAAAAAACTTCAGCAAACCTGAGAGCCATTTCTAAAAAACCTGCGCAAAACATCCAGAATGCTGCACCAGGTCCACCCGTATGAATAGCTGTTGCTACCCCGGCTAAACATCCATTACCAATACCAACGTTCAACGCGTTCAAAAAAGCTTGAAAGGGAGACATGTCACTTTTTGTTCCCGTTTTTGCAACTTCTTTTGAGCCTCCTAAAGCTATCTTCCAACTGGTAAAAAAATATCTAAATTGAACAAATTTTAAAGATACGGTAGTAATGACTGCGACAAGGGCAATAAACCCTAAAAAAATTGGCGAGAAGCAAATTGTTTCACGAAAAAGATTTACAACTTCTGACAGCATTGTTTTCCTTCTGATAACGAACCTAGAGCTTTTTGCTTTACTAAGCTACAAAAAAGCGCCTATAATGAATGTTTTATACACCATTTATACGAATATGTCTTTATGAAAATACTCGCTCTAGACCTTGGTGACCGCTGGATAGGAACCGCCATTTCTGATTCTATGCAACTTTTAGCCAGACCCTACAAAACAATCGAACGCGTAAATTTGCTTTCTTTCTTAACAAAAATTTTAGCTGATGAGCCTATTTGCGAAGTTGTTATTGGAAATCCAAAAACATTAAAAGGTACTGATAGCCAGCAAACTCAAAAGGTATTACTTGAAAAAGATGAGCTACAACAACAGTTTAGTTCTATCATTTGGACATTATGGGATGAGCGACTAAGCAGCAAACATGCTCAAAATCTTCGCATTACAAAAGATAAGACTGAAATACATTCAATCGCTGCCGCTTTAATTCTTGATTCTTACCTCTCCTATAAGCTATTCCAAAAACAACTGCTAAGTGATTAGAATCTCTTTTTAATTATGATAGACTAGTTGAAAATACGTTACAGCACTTAAAAAAAAGGAGAGCGTATGAAATGCAAAAAATGCTCGGGGCTCATGGTCTTGCAGTCGTTTTTTGATCATTTTTTAAATTTTGATGGTTGGAAATGTTTAAACTGTGGAAAAGTTATACCCAAGAAGGAAAAGACGCTAGAATTTGATACATTCGGGGCGTTTTATCAACAACAAAAATGCAAAAACAAAAAATAGATCATTCAGTATATTACCTTGTTCTCTCAAGTGACTATGAGACAGTACAGTGCGGCTTGTATAAAGCAGGCAACAGGATAGCTGTTTGCCAAGAAAACAAGATGTCAGTCAGTAAAAATTTAATGCTCATACTTACAACTATGCTCAGTGAGGAAGCTCTTTCTTGGAGTGACCTTTCTTATATAGGGGTCAATCAAGGGCCAAGCCCATTTACTACTTTACGTGTGGTCATCACAACAGTTAATGGACTTCTTTTTTCTTTGGGAAAACCAGTCATTGGAATTGATGGAATCAAAACTTTTCTAGAAGAACAGTATACATCAGAAGTTTTAGTTGCACTGTTACATGCATTTAATCATGATCTCTATTTTGGAATTGCAACAGCTCCAGGAATCTATGAAACTGGGTGGGAATTTAGTGGCACTCTGTTACTTTCTTTACAAAAACGATTTGGTGCACAGCCTATTACGTTCATCGGTAACGGTGTCAAAATGTACCAAGAACAGATTCTAAATTTTTTCCCCCATGCAGTTTTTCAAGATCCACTTCCAGAAACGGTAAGTCTTGATGCTATTGCCGCTAAGACGTATGAGCTCTATCAAAGTGGAATGGTCCAACATGAACCATTGCTCCCTCTTTATCTGAAAACACTTGAGTACAAACAATCTACGTAAATGATCGAATGATACCAATAAGTACCGTGGCAGCTTGTTGAGCACGTAGTACCGTAGCTCCAAGTTTAACAAACCCAAATCCTCTTGATCGCAATACGTTTTTTTCTGAATCGGTTAAATCTCCTTCAGGCCCAACGCACACAAGATAAGAATTTTTTGGAGTAAATGATGTTGCAAGAGATGAACCTGGAGCACCTGTTGGCTCAGCAAAAAGCTTCTGCGCTGGCGCATAAACTGTCAAAAAGTCTTTATCATTACATAATTGAGTTAGTGTCGGGACTGGTTGGTTTTTATTTAAAAAAACAGTTGGTGCAAAATTTTTTGACTGCTCAGCTGCAGCGATACTAACTCGCTCAAGTCGCTCCCATTCTGTATCAGTTAATTTTGATCGCGATGTTTTTTCAGTTGAAAAAAGATAGACCCCAGATACTCCAAGTTCTCGACAACTATAAATAAGTTCATCAAGAGCTTCTTTTTTTAAAAGAGGCACAAGAACAATAAGCGTTGGTTGTAAAGGGATAGAACGGGTTATGTACTTATAAGAAAGAGTCATTAATTTTTTTGTTGATTGCTGCACTGTGCATTGTGCGTAATTTTGATTATCAAAAAGAATAATGGTGTTGCCTTCTTTCAGTCTAATTACCTGTTGCAGTCTGTGTAAGAAAGTCGGCTCAATGATAGAAATAGTAGTTTTTCCGTCATGTACTGCCCTAGAAAATTCTGACGAGAAAAGAGCAAATTCATGCAAAGCGTGTTTCACGAGATGCCCCTGTAACGTTTTCTAAACTGTGTATTTTTTTAAGAGATACAGTTTTTTTTGTTAAACTTTCTTTGACCATTGTATCAATTGCTTTTCCCCTTATAACAGCATCATACGTCATAATAAGGGTTTTTAATTTTTGACCAACACTTTCATCTTTTGAAATATTATTTTCATGCTCTTGTAACAATATTGATGCAATAAGTTGATTTGCTCCAGCTTTATCAGGATTTGCGCCTAACTGTAAAAGAGTTCGTGCCGTTTCAGGGTCTTGCTTTTCAAGTATTAAAGTAAGAGGAGTTTTTTGATCAAGAATAGGACAATCAATCATATCAGGATAAATACTTGCAAACATTTTAATTAATTCAGCATCCCCTTGTAGGCAAATAAATGCAAATAAAGAAAGATCATTTTGAGCTGATAAAAAAATCGCTTCTTTTGCTCCATTGACTTGAACAAGTTCTTCTAATAACTCTATATCTTTATTTGCTACCGCCATTTTTAACTGTGCATTGAGTGAAATAGTGTCTTTTTCTTGCAAAGAAGATAGTCCTGCAAGAGCTCCTATTCCACTACCTAATGCATACAAACTTGAAGCACCTACATTAAAAAGACTTCTTCCAATACCAAAACTTTTAGTAGGACTTACACATTTAAGAGCTAATGGTTCGGCGTATGCTTCAGTAGACCATGAATCATAATCTGGTGGAACTATATTATAACCAAAAGGAAACAAGGAGGATTCTTCCTCTGGATAATCACTAGAAGCTAGTACGAGTCCTTGAGAATCCGCTCCAAAAGCAATTCCATTGAGTATTGCTATACATACTAATAATTTTTTCATACTAAGATCTCCTCTATGGAAACAATAAAATTTTTATAAAATAGAACAACAAGCTTTTTTGATTTTTTTATCAGATTTTTCTTTATTTTCATCAGAATCTTCAATAATAATAAGCTCAGGAGATGTTTGATCACTTCTTGGAATAGTAGTATCAAAAATAATTTCAAAAAAATCAGCTCTAAGATCTTTTTCATAAGATGGTCCAACCTGATTATCAGCAAGAGATTCTTCATTTTCTAAAAGAACTGATTCATCTTCTTCTAAAAGAGGCGGCAACTGTTTTTTTCCACCATTATATCGGTAAAGTGACCTATCATTTTTTGGTATAAGAATATCTGATTCGCTGGCATAACTAGTAGTAGATATACAGGTAATAATAAGAAAAAAAACATGTAAAAATTGTTTAAATAAGCAAATGAAGAATTGTTGATACATTTTCATATTATTCATAAATCCTTTCTGCTTTTTAAGATTCTTAAATGAATAGCAGTATGCGTAAAAACAACTTATTTTACAATGTTGTTAAAGGAGTCATGTTCATCTTAATTTCATGCTCTAAAAGAATTTTTTTACATTTATTATAGTTAGGCAGTTGAAAATCAGAGACTCTTATTGATCCAATAAGCATGCGTGGCGTTCTTCCTGAAAGATCTTTTATAAAAGGATTTGCTCCATGCTGTAATAATAGAAGTATCATGTCTGAGTAACCAAGTTGCGCTGCAAAATGAAGTGACGTTTTTAAATTATCAGCATATTGAGGATCGCTTATTCCAGGATTAGTTGGAATTTGAATATCAACTGTTGCACCTTCTTTTATAAGTTCTTCAACAACTACCTTATTATTTTCAAGGACAGCACAATGTAACGGAGTTCTTCCAAAAATATCTGTAATATTTACCGTAGGAACATCATCTATAAAAGGACATTTTTTTAAAAAAGTAGCAATAACATCTCCATTTCCATACTTACATGCTCGATGAAATTGCGAACACGCTAATCCATGTTTTGAACTTAATTCTTCTTGTGAAGCTGCTTCTATACAAGCTAGTGTGGTATCTGTACATTCTTGACGAACAAGAGCAACAGATAAAGGAATAATAGCAAAAGGCACTGTTGCATGAGTTGCTAACTCTTTATATCTTTGAATCCGTTTAGTTATTGTAGGCCCTTTTTCTAAATGAGATACGGTAGCTTCAGTTGTTAACCCACTAAGAACTGCTACAAGTTCCGGCGAGACTGAATTAGAAGATTCTTTAGGTTCAGCCGAATAACATATATTCGCCAGTATGCAATAGATCACAAGTATTACTTTTTTTTTCATATATCCTCCTCTAATGAGTTAAAAAACTATTTATTACAAGATACTCTTGAACTAATAATCATTTCAACAAAAGCAATACTGATTTATGGAATCAGTATGTTTTTAAGTTGAGATAAAAAACCTACTATTTTAAAATAAGTAGGTTTCAGTTTTTTATCATAGAGGTATGCCCATACTACATGTGCATAAAATGGAAAATCTCGTAGTGAAAGCTCAGGCGTACGAGCAGGGATTATAATGGAACTATCAAAATCATCTAAAAAATGCTGTCCCGGATCAGCTATAATTTCAGATTCATCGTTATAATGTCGTTGTTGTAACAATTCTGAATCAACATTTTGGTTTGAATAGAGAGTACAAGAAACAAAAAACGTTGCCAGAAAGGCAACCGTATAACTAGTTTGATGCTTTTTTTTCATCAGAATCTCCTTTTTTACAACTGATTAAAGCTCTTTTCTAAGATAAATTCCTTGGGTAACTCGTTCAGATTCAACAAAGCCAACTCGTTTATACAGTTTTTGAGCTGAAAGATTTTCATTACGAGTATAAATTTTAACTGTTTTGGCACCCTGATGCTTTAAATCTTCAAGGGCATATTTTAGTAATCGCTCCCCATATCGCTTACCACGATATTTTTCAGAAATAATAAGAAACTGAATATGCCCTTGATACTTTGTGGCCATATAGTAAGAAATAAATCCAACAGGCTCATTAGTATCATAAAGCATCTTACTATCCATCTTACCCATATATTGAAGTTGATGCTTAGAAGGGACTTTATTATCAAGTAAAAAATCAACATCCATCGTCGGATCTGGAGTCATCATGTACCAATTTTTATTAAACTGATCTTTAATAAATGCCTTATCCCTATCCGCACTATAATTTGAAATATCGGAATCTTTTAAAATTGCCGTATGTGAATGGGAGCAATAATAATATATCCCTTGCCCAGAAGCTAAAAGAATAACCGCTATTAAAATCATATTTTTAAGATTAAAAATTTTTTTCATACAATCTCTTCCTTATTTTTCGACATGATACGTTATAGACTCCAAGCATAATCCATGTGCGGGTGCTGTTATCAACAGTTTAACAGAAGAAGTTTTGCCAGCTAGCTTATTTTTTAAATCATTAACTGAAACTTCTGAAGAACTTGCTACAACACATGCCGCTCCAACCATTCTTCTGATCATATAACGCAAAAATGAAGGGCCTGTAATTAGTAAGGTATAACGATTCTTACAAGGTGATGTAACAACTGAAACAGACTCAATTGTTTTAATTGTTGATTTTCCAGTTTTAGACTCTTTACAAAAATGTTGAAAATCATGCGTCCCAACAAATACTTGCAAGGCCTGCTCTAACAATTCAGGGTTAAGACAATAAGGAAATAGCCAACTGTATCTGCTTTCTGTTGGAAGCAGTTTTTTAAGAGTCAAAGAATAGGAATAGGTTTTTGTAGCAACATTATGTTGAGGATGAAAAATTTGATTCACTTTTTCACATGAAATAATTTTTATATCGGGAGGCAACGCTCTATCCAAAACATAAGAAAGTTTTAATGGACAAAGAGGGAGATACGTTCTCAAGCGAATAACTTGCCCGCGAGCATGAACACCCGCATCAGTACGAGAAGCTCCCACCAAAAGGAGTTCCTTTTGACAAAAGCTTCTCAAAAATGTTTGCCGTACAACGCTATCGATAGAGCAATACTCTTTTTGTCGCTGCCATCCATGATACGCAGTACCATCGTAAGCAATAACAAGTTTATATGAATGTTGCATCATACCGATAACTTTAGATTAGTAGCGTGCCGCGCAATATGGTAACAATGCCATAGTACGAGAACACTTAATTGCATCACCCAAACGACGTTGGTGAAACGCACAATTTCCTGAAATGCGTGATGCTAAGATTTTTCCACGTTCAGTTAGAAAATGCCTTAACACATGAGAATTTTTATAGTTCAATAAAATTTCTTGTTCAGGACCAGCACAAAAACGACATTGTTTTTTTTGGCTTGATGAACTACGGCGATTTCTTTTTTTCAAAAGACGTGAACTGATTTTTAATCTTAATTTTTTGGTCATGCTGAAACCTCTTCTGTGTCAGTGGTTGTAACTGATGGCGCAGAATCATCTCTACGTGGACGACTGCTATTGTATGATGAAAAGCGAGGCCTATCACCACGGTCTGAACGTTCTCTTCTTTCTGGACGAGAATCATTTCCTTCTCCAGGAACAGATGAAAGCAATCCTTCCATTTTGTTCTTACGTAAGAAATCGCCTACATCACGAGTGGAAGTATCTTCAGTAACTTCTGGACGTTCATAAATCAATGGTTCACCAGGAGTCATTTTTTTAGTTACAAAACGAATAACTGAATCGCTATATTTTGTAGTTAACAAAAGATGTACTTGGTCAAATAATGCTTTAGGGTCGACTAATTCAAAACGAATTAAGAAATAAATACCGTATTCATGAGTTGCACCACGTTCTTTGATTTCATAAGCAAGTTTTACTTTGCCCCATTTATCATAAGAAAGTAAAGTGCTACCTGGCACGTTTTTTGTAATTTTTTCAATTGCACGTTCAATTGATCCTGCTTCATCCTCAGTCATATGAGGAACGGCAAGGATGAGAATCTCGTATCGATTCATTCGTATCCTTATTGTTTACTAAGTGGAAATGCCGCACCACGCGGCATTATAAAATAACACTCAGATTTTATTTTATTTAGCAAACTGCTTGGATTTAGAGTACAGGGTTTTGTAAAAAAAGATAGATCCTAAGCTACAAAACCCTATTTTTACTCGCAAAAAAAATTAAACAAATTTTTGTATGCGCTGAATAACGCGGCCAATAATTCTAAAATGGTCCTTGCCTCTCACGAGAGCCACAGGAGCTTGTTTTCTGCTTGGAGACTCAAGAACAATGAAATCTTCGCTAAAAGTTACTTGCATAATAGCCTTAACTGGAGAGTCATTTCCAAATTCAACTGCAGCAATATCACCTGATCGGGTCCATACTTCAGGAGAAACAATAAGAAGGTCTCCCTTTATAAAGGTTGGCGCAAGAACATTGCTATCAACAGCTAAAGCAAACATTGCACTGTCATTTGAATTGAGGGTCGGAACAAACACATCCTTATATCCAGTTGTAGTCTGGATGAGCTGGTTATTATAAGGTGATGGGTTTGAAGGAACTTCTCCAACAACTGGAACAACTTGAACTTTAAGCTCTACATCCGAACGTTGTGGCATACTTACATTGTTATCAATATTATCCGTTCTTTTACGGCGTTCCGCAAAAAGATCGATTGGGGTTATTTCAAAAGCGTTAGCTAATTTTTTCAGAGAATCTTCATTCCAGCGTCTTGTACCATTTTTTATATGGGTCAAGTAACTTTCAGACATCCCAGTCTTTTCAGCTAATACTTTTGTTGTCCAGCCTTTTTCACGTAATAATTCTTTTACTCGTAGTGCAGTTGATGACATAATTGACTCCTTTTTGCAAAGCCTTACTCTTTCTTTAAATAAGAAAAAGTGTGTGTATGGTTCATATTTGTTAACACAGCGTATTTTCTAATAGAGTACCTTATTTGACGGGGTTGTCAAATGGAAAAGATTTCAAAAGGCAAAAAAGTAGATATTTTAAATACATCAAATAATTTTTATGAGCTTAATTTCTGGTCAAATCAAGCTTATGTTTGTGGAATTGATGAAGTTGGACGAGGCTGTTTGGCAGGACCTGTCGTAACCTCAGCTGTTATTTTACACCCTTTTGTAAACCACCCCTTACTTAAAGACTCTAAAATGCTGACTGAAAAAAATAGGAATAAGATTGTTTCTTGGATTTTAGAAAATAGTTGGCACGCTTACGGAATTATCCCCGCCCATGAAATAGATACCATAAACATTTATGAAGCGACCAAAAAAGCAATGCTACAAGCTTTTTATGGAGTAGTAAGTCATTGTAATGGGCCTTGGAAAATCGGCTTAACAGTTATCGATGCAGTCCCCCTAGAGCCCTCTTATTATGAGCAGGACATGAAAATTCTTTCATTTCCTTATGGCGAGAGCAAATCAATCTCTATCGCTGCAGCTTCAATTCTAGCTAAAGTTAAACGTGATGAGCTTATTTCACGAATGGATTCAATCTTCCCTGGCTATACATTTCAAAATCACAAAGGCTATGGCACTCAAGAGCATCAAAAAGCTTTACAAGATCTGGGAATATCTCTTATTCATCGAACAACCTTCATAAAAGGACCTACCTATGAACGTGGACGCGACGAACAAACAACATTTTTTTGCCGAAGTAATTGAAAGTTCTCTTTATTCATTTACAGCTCAAAGTTGGGAGTGGGACTATTTTCCTGCATTTGGCTCATTAGTTGTTGTTCAGACAAAGCAACGAACCATTTTTGGAATTGTTTATGCTTTACAGACCGGATCAATGGATCCTGGACGTTATCCTTTTACTTATAAAAAAACAGAGGAAGAGCTTAAATCTGAACAACCACATATTTTTGAATTTTTACAAACCACTTTTTCTTGTATAACGGTCGGCTTTTATGAAGCTACAACCATGATCTACCAAGTTGCTCCAGAACCTCCTAAAATGCACGCCTTTGTAAGTCATGCTAACCAGTTTCAAGTTACACAATTTTTTACCTCTTGCGCCTATTTACATCTTATTTTTGGAGGGGCTCAATTATATGCCACCGATGAATTACTCCTATCTCTTATAAAAAAACAGACAGAGCTTAAACTATTAACAAAAGAACGTGGATTAACATTTGAAACGTTCCACTAAAAACCAGAAAGCTCTCTAAAAAAGACCTCTAATGGTGTATTGAACCCTAAAAGCTTTCTGGGGCGAGAGTTAA
>CANNMA010000021.1 GCA_947505805.1 bacterium | reverse complement strand
GGTATTCTGTTCATCAGCGTCCTTTTTTTATGGTTTTTAGTTTTATCAAAATCAAAACTACTCTAAAAAAGGACGCTTGTTTATTTACAAATTAATTTTCGTATAAGCTCTAATAATGCTGAGGTCAGTGGTTTAGGAACCACAGTAAGTGTTGTTAATTTAACTAATAACACCATTACAGCAACGCTAACTGTTGGAACTGCTCCTGCTGCAGTAGCACTCTCTCCTAATGGTCAATACGTATACGTCATTAATTATGGAGCAGCTTTGACAGCGGCAGGATCACTTTCTGTGATTCAAACAAGCAATAACTCGGTAACCACTCCTTTAGGTGTTGGTAGCTTTTTTGGGCCTTATGCAATTGCAATAACGCCAGACGGGAACTATGCCTATGTGACCAATTTTGGAAACAATAATTTTACCCCTATAGGAACAACAGTAACGGCTGTTGATTTGAATACTAATACAATAACAGCCACCATCGATTTAGGTTTACAACCAGCCGGTGTTGCTATAACCCCAGATAGCAAGTACGCCTACATTTCAAATTACAACAGTCTTTATAGCTATCAAGGCGGAGGAGCTCCCTTAGTAGCAGGAGAAGGAACCGTTAACATTATTGATATTGCAACAAATGAACTTTTACCTGTTACCATTCCTGTTGGTCAGTCCCCTGGTGCAATCACTATAGATTCAACCGGTGAATATGCGTATGTTTCTAACTTCAGTTCGAATACCGTAAATGTCATAGCTCTCCAATCATTTCAGATCGTTGCACAGGGATCAACTGTACAGAATAAATATCTCACTCAAATAGATCTTGTTAACAAAATAACCTGGACCGTATCAGGAACTTCTCTTCCTGTAAGTTATTCCATCTATCGCGATGCCAATCTAACTGACTTAGCAGCTACTATTCCCGTTACAGCACCTTTTGTATTTTTAGACCATAATCGAATCCCAGATGTCACCTATACCTATTACGTTATAGGAAAAAATCAAGTCGGAACCACATCCGTCCCTGTCGTAATAACAGTTACCCCAACTGCTTAGTCTTTTAAAAGGAACCCCTATGTTAAAATTATCACACTCTCTTACTGCATTACTGCTCTATCTATCCGCACCTCTTTTTGGACGCGATGTATTACTTGAATTCAAAGCTGCATACTTTCTACCAACCAATTCTGTTTTCAAAGAAATTTATCACCATGGTAGCGCGGTCTATGGACCAGAATTGACAGTTCAACTGTGCAACAATAAAAACTGGTACGGATTTTTGAGTATCGATTACTTTCAAAAAAAAGGACTTTCTGTGGGACTCAGTGACCCTACAAAAGTAAGTCTGCTTCCACTCGGGGTAGGTCTTAAATACTTTGTACCACTAGGATCTGATAGGGCCGATTTTTATTTTGGATTAGGATTTCAACCGGTCTGGGTACACACCAAAGATTATCAACTTGATGCTACCGTAACACAATCAAAATGGGGCTTTGGTGGAATTGCAAAAGTGGGAAGCTGCGTGTATCTACCGCATAATTTTTTCATAGATTTTTTTATTGATTATAGCTTTGTAAAAGTCGGACTCAACAATGATGCGGCCGTCACTGTTCCATCAATCCCGACAAAGGCTAATGTCAGTGGTGCTCTCTTTGGTGCTGGAATCGGCTATCGATTTTAAGAAGAACTAGAATTAGTTTTTTCGATAGGCGACAAAATCTTTAGGTTCATACAAATGCCAATCAAGTAGTTCACAGACAGCAGACGTTGCACAACCATCTTGATGTAATGAATCGATAATCAGTGTAAATCCAGCTTTTTCATACACGCGTCGAGCACTCCTATTGATAGTGTACGTATACAAAAAAATCGATTTACCCGCAGCATACGTAGTGAATGCTTCTGTCAAAAAAGTTCCAATTCCCTGATTTTGATGATCAGTAGCAACATAGATGCAACCCATGTAATAGACACTCTCCCCATCCTTTAGGTTCAATGCAGCGATGGGCCCAAAAAGTTTTTTACCATAAACGCCACCCACCAACGTACCTGATTGATCATAGGCACCTATAATAAACTCACCATTTTCTTGCTTCTGAAAGGCTCCCGCCCACTCAAGATCATGACCAAAAAAAGCATCAAAGTACTGATAATACGTATCAAGAGGACCTGGAGAACTAATAGTTACATCATAAGTATAAAAGACAGCCACTGCCAATTTTTTGTGAGCATCAAGATCTTTTTGCAGAATCTGCGTTGGAGAATCAGCAACTTGTATCGTCAAGCCATTCTTAACAGAAGGCTGCTGCCCTGCTGACAAAATAGACTGAACAAAACAAATAGCTACAACAAACAATTTTTTAAATTTCATATGACCCCTTAACATCCCTACAATCAGCACATTGCAATGTGCTTCAATGTATTTTTTTAACGGCTATTGAACTTGATCTCGTATTAATTTTTTCAAAACTTTTAACACCAACCACTCTCTTTTTAGTAATCTATAGGTTACCAAAACTCATACATTAGGTAACTTATAGATTACTAAAAAATTAATTTTTATCGTGCTATAGGCTTAAATAAAAAGATCAAGGGGTACAAATTTCATCACGTTATTTTTTCTGACATTTCATAACATGAAGCGTCGGAGCAATGGCTTGATGGCTCTTGAGTATCAATCCAGCAGAAATAAAAATAGCTTGAAATTCAGCATAATCACGTTCCTTGCCACCAAAAATAGCAAACAGTCCAAGATCAACAGCGGTGATCATTTTTTTATCAACACATTCATCAACAATTGCATCAATAACATACAAAGTGTCTGTATTACGCATAGTAGCAACAACATTTTTAAGAATGGTGACTGATTGCTCATCATTCCAATCATGGAGAATACGTTTCAAAATAAAAATGTTTGCTTTAATAGTAATAGATTCAAAAAAACTGCCCCCAACTGCTCTGGTAACTGGCGCAAGATCCGCATCAGAAATATTGGTCACCACTTGTGGCAAATCAAATAAAACGGTACTAGTAACAGCTGAATGAGCATGCATAATTTTTTTAAGCAACGTTCCTCTGCCTCCACCAATATCAGCAACAATTCCTTCAAAAGAAAGAGCGTTAGCAATAGTAATTTCTTCTTGATCTGAAATAATCGTCATCGCCAAATCAAACCGATAACTTAACGTTGGGTGCTCTGAAAGATATTCAAAATAGCTTTTTTTATAGAGCATATCGAATGATGGCTTGCCAGTTTTAACTGAATAGCCAAGGTGCCCAAATGAGTTCCAGCGAGTTTCATCATCGTGCAATATAAAAGGATACATCGTCTGCGGATGGTCTTTGCGCATGTATTCAGAAGAATCATTATTACGATAAGTACCATCAGATTGTTTATCAAAAAAACCGGCGACAACGAGAAAACGCAAAAGGCGCTCTAATGAAGGAGCATCAGTCTTAGTCAAAGAAGCAAGCGTTGTAATGTTATGAACCTGTTGATGTAAATGATCAGCTAATCCAAGTTCTGCTGCACTATAAAGCGCTCGCGATAAAATGACTGCGTGAAGAGTATCCCAAAATTGTAAATGCATCACTATATCCTTAAAAAAGATGTATTGCTGTTCAATGTATAAAATCATTCCAACGAAATTTTTTGCCAGCCAGAAAATGAATATGTGCATGAAACACTGTCTGAGCTGCCAACCGGCCATTGTTGTTCACTAATCTAAAGTGACGAGCTTTTGTGTCCGACTCAGAAAGCTGTTTCGCCATCATAAGAAACGAGCCTGCTAAAGGGTAATCATTATCATCCAACTCTGTAAGATCAGTGATATGTTTTTTAGGGATAATTAAATAATGAATAGGAGCAACTGGATGTCTAGTTTTGATCACAACAACATGATCATTTTCAAACAAAATTTTATCAGGTTGATTCGCAATTATTTCACAAAAAACACATCCTTGTTGTCTTTTGAAATTACTACCTGACCGCTCAGTATCTTGTTTTTTTATATCCGAACTACATCCGCTGAGCACCATTACAAACAGTACCGCAGCAACTCGCCCAAAAATCTTTAATCTCATGCAATTCATCTAAATCACAAAATCAGGAGCTATAAAAAGCACCTTAAATTCAGCAGCTACAATATGCAGTTCACTACGAATTAGATCGGTAACATCAGTTGTTTCTAAAATTGTCTGATAAATTTGAGGATAAACTGATTCTACATAGCTAATAAATTGAGTAATAAACGAGTGAATATTATTTAAAGAAACATCTGAAAGATAGCCTTCTTGGAGCACAAAAAGCATCAATGCTTCTTGTACAAAAGTATACGTAGTGTACTGACCCTGTTTTAACACTTCCATTGCACGTTGACCACGAGAAAGACGATTTTGAGCTTCTTTATCAAGCTCTGTACCAAACTGTGAAAAATCTAATAACTCACGATATTGAGCAAGCTCAAGACCAAGAGTCTTTGTCATTTTTTTAACTGCACGAGTTTGAGCAGCACCACCAACACGAGACACCGAAAGACCAATATTAACCGCAGGCCGAACACCACTTTTAAAAAGTTGATCATCTAAAAAGACTTGTCCATCGGTAATCGAAATTAAATTAGTAGGAATATACGCAGTAATATCATCAGACTGAACTTCTATAATGGGAAGCGCTGTAAGCGAACCACCTTTTGCTAATTTACCAGCACGCTCAAGAAGACGAGAATGTAGATAAAAAACATCCCCTGGATACGCTTCACGTCCTGGTGGCCTTCTTAAAAGTAATGACATTTCTCGGTATGCAATCGCATGATTACTTAAGTTATCGTAAACAATAAGCGCATTATGACCTTTGTTACGGAAGTATTCACCAATAGTGCAACCAACATATGGAGCAAGATACTGACAAAGTACCGCGTCACTAGAATCGGCACTTACTACTACGGTATATTCAAGTGCGCCGTTTTCACTAAGTAGCCGAATAGTACGTGCTAAATTTGCCTGTCTTTGACCAACTGAAACGTAAATACAAAAAACATTTTTACCTTTTTGATTAAGAATAGTATCCATTGCAACCGCAGTCTTACCAGTATTTCTGTTACCAATAATTAGCTCACGCTGACCTTTACCAATAGGAACTAATGCATCAATAACCAAGATACCTGTTTCAAGTGATTCGTTAATAGGACTCCGTTCAATAACACCAGGAGCAAACGCTTCAACCGATTCTGTTGATTCAACGGTAAGATCACCAAGTCCATCAATCGGTGTTCCAATAGCATTGATAACTCTTCCAAGAAGACCCATACCAACAGGAGCTTTAAAAACATGCCCTGTGCGCCGTACTACTTCCAGTTCAGCAACAGGAATTGTTGCATACAACAAAAAAACTGAAACATGTGTTTCATCAAGATCCAGAACAATCCCTTTATTGCCCCCATCAAACTCTACAAGTTCATTGTAAACAACTCGCTCAAGACCATGAACACGACAAATGCCATCTCCCACTTGAACAACAATACCTATTTCTTCTAATTTTTCTTGTGGCTTGTTTTGCAACGATTTTTCGAATAACGAAACAAGATCAGTACTTTTAATTTTCATAATTCCTCAGCGTCTTTCAGTATTACTTAATGCCCGTAGTTGAGCCTTAGCAGAATATTCCCACAAATATTTTTCGTTATGGATTCGAACACCTGCTATAAGATTTTTATCTACCTCATAAGAACATTCAATAGTTGCCGTTACCTGATTTTTTAAAAATAATTCAATAGCATGCTTGTCTTCATCTAAAAGGGGAAGCGCCGATTCAACAGTAAAATGAAGAATATTCAAACGAATTCTATACAGTTGAGATAACTGATCAAAAATTTCTGGAAATAATGACGAACGTTTATGGCGCAACACTAACTCAAAAAGGGACGAACAACAGTCAGGAAGATGTAAATTATTCAAAAATTGAGTAATTGCTTGACGCTTACTTTCAAATGTTAACAACGTCAGATCAAGTAAAAACGAAACTTGTTTATGTGTTTTAAAAAAAACTACAGCTTTATCGAATGCCTGAATATCAACAAATGAAAGAGCGTTCCCATTTACTTCAAGAAATGCCAGTGCATACCGACGCGCTAAAAAACGTTGCGACCTATCCATGTGCATTATCCTTTTTGAGCGACTTCAATACTATTTGTTGATACTTTTTTTTCTCTACATCGCTCTTAAAAATATTCATAACTTCTTGACGAGTCTGTGCAACTACCTGGGGAAAAACCTGCTCCTTTAAAAGTTCATGACAAAGCCCATCAGCACGCATTTTTAAATACTCGTTACACTTTTTTTCTTGCGCTTTTCGCTCTACATCATAAACTAACTCTTTTTGAATCATTGCCTGTTTCCATTGCTCTATTTTAAGAAGCAATACTTGAGCACTTACCTTTTTAACAGCAATTTCTGCAAGCAATTCATCACGCTCTTGAATCAGTTGTAATGAACGACTATCCAAATCAGAAAGCTCTTTTGTACGAATAATACATTCTTCTTTGATATAAGGAACAAGATGCTTTTTTGCAAGATACCAACAGCCACCACAAAGAATAGTAAAATTCCCTAACTTGTTTGCAAAGGTCCACCACCAAGAACTATCAAACATGGGTAATCCTTTTAACAAGCATGGCAACAAGATCTTTCGTTACCATTTTTTGGGTTGTTATATCACATTCTTGAATATGAAAAAAAGACCGCTCTGAAACAGTTTTTAATGAAACATCTTGAACCACGGCTGGCAATGCGCGAGAGAACTCTCTATCAACCTCCTTAAGAAACTGCCTTTTTTCTTCCCTTGCCGCAGACAAGGCTTGAATTTCACTGCTCACAGCATCTTCTTTAAGAGATTTAATTTTTCGTTCTTTAAAAATTTCAGACACATAAGGGCGAAATAAAAACGTATCAAGAATCCACCAAGAGATGAGAAAATTAAGAGCTTGAACAACAAGTGTAACGGTTATGGAGAGCATGATAACCTCTTTACTAGACTAACTTAACCCGCGGCCAGCATTCATTAAAAATAGTGACATTACAAGAGCATAAACTGCAGCTGCTTCAACCAAAACTAACCCAAAGACCATTGCTCCTCGAATTTTTGTAGCGCTTTCAGGATACTTACCCATATTTTCACATGCTTTAGATGCTATAAGCCCCATCCCTAAAGCAGGACCAAATGTTCCCAATCCAATAGCAAGAGAAGCCCCTAAAAAAGCTGCTGCTTTTGCATAATAAATTCCTTCTATCATGAAAGATCCTTTCTAAAAATAATTTCAAATCTTACTGTGTAATCGATGAGTTTATCTTACTTATTCCCCCTCTGGCAAGAAAGACCTTTATTTTCTCTTAGAGAGAAAACGTTTGAGCCTTTTTTGGAAAATCAAAAACTTGATTTCCCTGCTCTTGGATAAAATGTGCTATTTTTTCACTAAATAGATTCATACGCTCTTCATTGTTTTCAAACTCAGCATCGGTATCTAAAATTAATACTGGAATATCTTTTAAATAAGCTGCTATTTTTTCAGGTGAAGCAAGCCACTGTTCATGCTTATCATGAAGCTTTTGAAGATATGATAAAGGCACTATCTTCTCTTCACTGCGATCACGTTTTTGAAGACGCTCAAAACATTTTTCAGGACTCGTACGCAAATAAATAAATCCGGCAGGACGAGGTGAAAAATTAGTTACTAACCAATCAAACCATTCTTTATACAAACCCCATTCAAGCGGACTCATGGTGCCCATTTCAAAGCAATTTTTTGCAAAACAATATCGATCTGAATAGACAGAACGCTCTAAAACCTGAATTCCTTCAGAAAGTTCGGCTGCCTTTTTTTGCTGTTCCATTACACGAGTAATAAAAGCATAAGACTGGAACGTATAAGCCCAACGTTGCGTGTCCTTATAAAATTTATCAAGAAGATTGTCTCCGGCACAAATTTTTCTCCATTGCTCCACAGGTTCATAGACAATCTGAACAGGAAGACGATTTTCAATCAATCGTAAAAAAGTTGATTTTCCCGCTCCAATGTTTCCTTCAATGATAAAACTTTGTAAAAACGACATTTTCTGCATACGTATCCAATCGATTTTTTAGAGTAATTATTTGCTTTTTAAGCTTAAGTTAGTGTTATTTTGCCACTAAAAAACATTTGTTCTATACTACCTGACTACAGCCGTTGTCAGCTTTAGCACTTCTTAAGAAAGTATTAGATCAAAAGTTAATTAAAAGTTTACGCAGGAAAAAAAATTTATGAAGTATACAGGTCTTTTTATTAGTATTTTACTCTGTTTTTTTGCTAATAGCATGGCCTCCGATTTTGATGACATGTTTGAATTCGATGATCTTCATGTCCTCGAATTTGAAAATGTCAGCGCACCTTCTGCTGATACTAGTCGTGCTGTGAGACCTATTGATGATATTATTGCTATTTTAACTGATCCAAATTCTCCCTTTCCGGTAGAAATTCAAAAACTTTTACAACCATCAATTTATTACTACAGCTTTCCTCCTATACGCAGAGATATCATCGATGAGCCAATGTTCCAACAATTTACTGAACGAGCTGTAAAAAAAAACACATTCACTTTTAAACCATTTGTAACATCAACCTTCAAAGAATATTTTTATGGAACCGATACTGATATCAATAAGTACATAGACCTTAATCAACAACCAGCAAAAAATATTTTTCGTCAAATAGCCGATCTAGACGATGTAGGTTTTTTACCTGAAGGTTTTGATATTGATCATTTTTTAAATTATTTTTCCACCTTATTTTTACAAGAAAAACGGGCTGGCTTTATGTTTGAATACATTAAAGACACGTTTAATTGGTCTCTTTCTGGACGTCTTCCTTTTTATTATGCAGAACACAATCTCAATATGCCGATGGAACAACAAGAACAAATTGATAAAGATCCTTTTTTTCAAAGTTTAGCCGATCCAACTCTAAGTCAAAAAGAACGTGACAATCTTGAAGTTCAATTTGCTCGTAAACATCTTATCAGTGACAAACTTGGATTTGGCGATACTCGTATAAACTTTGAATACATTCTTGCTAATCGAAGAATGCTTCTTTTTAGTCTTGGAGTACGTGTCACGCTACCAACCTCTTTTTCAATAAAAAAAGGACTCTATGGAACTCATTTTTCTACCGATACACCAGCTCCAACGATTAATCTCTATGAAGACTTTTTAGCGCCAGGATTCAACACCCCACCAGACCAAGATCTTGCACTTGTAAAAGCAAATGGTTACAAATTCGGAACAGACGTACTTAACAGGCTTTCAACAATTCTTTTAGAAACGTCCCTTGGTAACTTTCATCATCTTGGAGTTGGTATCTTTACTCACAATAAGATGATATTTAGTGAAACACTTTCTCTTTCAACACTCAATTCTTTTGAAATTGTTTTACCCGGCCATGAAAATAGATTTTATATCATCGAAACTCCCGATTCAGCTATTAATGCTTTTGATTGGGCTGATAGTAGTGCTGCAACTGGTAATTTTCTTGCAAAAAATGCTTTTCTTACTCAAGAACTGATTAATAAATTTTTCCCTGTCTGTTATAACACAACAGTATTTCCTGGATTTATCATTCAGTGCACTTCTGCACTGCGGTATCTTGGAAGACGACTTGAAGTTACCGCAGGAACAGATTTATGGTGGCACAGTAAAGAATGGCTCATGCATATAGAAGCACCCGATTATCAACTGGCTCTTATTGATAAAAAAACTGCTACAAAACGATTCGCCTATCAATCAATGCTCTGGGCTTCTTTTGAAAAAAGACCTCATCCCGATTCAGCCTGGAAATTTGGATTACGAGGAGAAGTAACCGCAAACTCATTTGGAGTTGGAGAAGAATGGGGCGCAACATTTATAATTCAAAAACAGTTCTAAAAAAAGGATCCGTCATGAAAAAAACACTCATCTATCTATCAACACTTTTATCTGTCTTGCCATCTGAAGGAGCACTGCACATGAGCAGCTCTCAAGAATCATTACAAACGATAAGTTTTGAAAAAGACCAAGAAGCCTATAATGAAATTGCCCGCGGAATAAATAAGCGAGTACCTACAAATTTTAGAGATTTAACAGATATAATTTCAAAAATTGATGGTAAAAAAGGCTTTTTTGATGCAAGATCATATCAGTTAACTCTTCTTGCAATGAAAGCTATTTTTGAAATTCAATATGGAACTCTAAATAAAGAAACAAAACAACGTACTGGACTGTATACTTTTCAAGATAAAATTGTCACTCTCCAAGATTTAGTCATTAAAGAGCGTGACTTAATAAAAACAAATACTCCTAAAAATAATCCGGTTTTTATTGAATTCTCATCTCTTTTGCAAAAAATAAAAGATGACTTTAACCAAAAAATGAAAGCTGTCAGAGGTAGGGCTGAAGATAATCCGATTGCAAAAAACCTTAAACATCGACTTATTGCTCTGTATATGCAAAATCAGAATCTACCGCATTCACATCTACAATATGCAGACACATCAGAAGAAAAAATACGGCTAGATGCAATTAACGCTCTCGATTTTTTTAGATTCTTAAATGAACTTAGATATTTTCTTGAAGACTTAACTGATTCATGCACAGAAGGACGTAAACTGTATCAAGAATACATTCAAAAAAACAAATAACGTAGGAAACAAATGAGCCATGGAAACAGTAACAGGAACCGTTGAGCGATTTTTATTTCAAGATACTGAAAAAGGTTTTTGTGTTTTCGTGCTCAAAGTAGCCCGTGACACCACCATAGTAGTAAGAGCTCATGCTTCATCATTCCATCCAGGACAAGATATGGAAGTAGAAGGAGCATGGGTTATGCATCCTAAATTTGGTAAACAATTTGAAGGGCAAATCTGTAAACCAATTCTTCCAACAAGTACTCTTGGATTACGCCGCTACCTTAGCTCAGGAATGATCAAAGGAATCGGGAAAACCTATGCTGATAAGCTTGTTGATTATTTTGGAACAACTGTTCTTGATGTTATCGATAAAACTCCTGAACGTCTTTCTGAAGTACCTGGCATTGGCCCTAAACGTATCGCTACTATTGCAAACGCCTGGTCTGATCAAAAAGAAATTGCTGCCATCATGATCTTTCTCCAAGAAAAAGGTGCTTCATCTTCATTTGCAACTAAAATCTATAAAAAATATGGTTCCGCTTCTATTGCTATTGTAAGCGAAAACCCTTATCGACTTGCAGAAGAAGTCTGGGGAATTGGTTTTAAAATGGCTGATACCTTAGCCCAAAATTTAGGGTTTGAAAAAGAATCAACGAAGCGAATAAAAGCAGGAATCCTCTTTGCAATTTCAACTGCAAGCAGCAATGGCCACCTGTACGTTGAACTGATCAATCTCAAAAAACAGACGCTCGAGCTTCTTGAGTTAGAAGACAATGCTGACCTTCAAGTTTCCCTAAAACATGCACTCCATGAACTTCATGAAACTCAAAAAATTAAATTGGTAACCTATCAAGAACAACATTTTATAACATTAAGCCAGTACTATCACCTTGAAAAAGGAATTGCTAAAAAAATAAACGCTCTTATGGCGCATCCATCAACTCGATCTTTTGACCTTGATGCAATCTACACCTCATTACGGTTTCAACAACCTGATGAAATTGAACTCAATGAAGCACAGCAAAAAGGAGTTATGGACTGTTTACAAGCAAAAGTTTCTATTATCACCGGTGGACCAGGAACAGGAAAAACAACTCTTATCAAAAAATTATTAACAATTCTTGATGCGAATAAAGTCTCTTACAAACTTGCAGCACCAACAGGACGAGCCGCAAAACGAATTATGGAAAGTACCGGCAAATTTGCAGTTACTATTCATAGGCTTTTAGAATTTAATCTTCAAACAATGGGTTTTACTCATAATGAACAAAACGCCCTTAAGCTTGATTATTTAATTATTGATGAAGCTTCAATGATCGATGTTTTTCTTGCTCACGCTCTTTTAAAATCGGTTCCTTTAACTGCGCATGTTGTTTTTATTGGTGACATTGATCAGCTACCTTCTGTAGGAGCAGGAAACGTTTTACAAGATATGATTGCAAGTACAAAAATACCTGTAACGCGTCTCAAATATATTTTTAGACAAGCACAAAATAGTTTAATTGCTTACAATGCTCATCAAATTAATCAAGGTAAAATGCCTGTTTCACAAGCAGAATGCACTTTCAAAGATTATTATTTTATTCCTGAAGAAGACCCCAATCAGATTCCACTCCATCTTAAAAAGATACTCCATGGGTATTTACCAAAATTTGGCATAAAAACAGATGATACTATTGTGCTTTCACCAATGAATCGTGGTATTGCAGGAACACAAAAATTAAATCTTGATATGCAACAAATTTTAAACCCCCAACAAACAAAGGAAGTTAAAAGACTCTTTTGTACCTTTAAATTACAAGACCCGGTTATACAAATGCGTAACAATTACGATAAAAATGTATTCAATGGGGATATTGGAACTATTACTGTTATCAATGATGAAGATAAAAACATTACGGTAACTTTTTTAGAAAAAGAAGTTATATACGATTTTGTAGAACTTGATGAACTTCAACTTGCTTATGCAATATCAATCCATAAAAGCCAAGGATCAGAATTTAAAGCAGTTATTATTCCTCTTTTTATGCAACATTTTACACTGCTGCAAAGAAATTTAATTTACACAGCTTTAACTCGTGCCAAAAAAGTCTGTTTTATTATCGGTCAATACAAAGCACTCGCGATGGCCATTAAAAACACTAAGGGCAATGAAAGAATTACTTTTTTAACACCATACTTAACTTCAAACTTGGAAGCTCGATGAACTGTTTTGTGATTACCCTGTTTTTACTATGCATAGGGGGGACAATACACCCTTTTACTGTTGTATTAGACCCTAGTTTTTCTAAAGATCAAAAAATTTCAGAAGAAACTGTTACCTATGCAATGGAACTTAAACATCATCTTCAAGCAGAACTGCCATCCCTAAAAATTGCGCTTTCTCGATCACATGAACAAAAAATAGAACAACAAGATAGTGCTTCTTTTGCAAATAGGCTGCAGGCTGATCTTTTTATACATCTTTCTTTGTATGTAGAAAAAGAAAACAATAGATCACTATCCATCTATTCATTTGCGTATGATCCAATTACTGATTTTTGGCCAACTAAACCAACCCCTCTTTCATTTATACCAGTTGATCGGGCCCATATTTTTTCAGCGCGTACATCAAAAAAAGAAGCTGCCACTCTTACCTCGCTCTTATCAAAATCATTACATTCGTCATTTGCCCTTCATATGCCCATCTGCTTGCCTTATAAACCACTTAAGGGAATTTTAGCTCCTGCCCTTGGTCTTGAAGTAATGCTTACACACGCAAAAGAATGGCGATTATTACTACCCAATCTCATTCCATCACTCATAGAGATTATTAAAGAAATGGAAGCCGATGAATCGTAATAGCATCTTTACAAGTCTAGCTCTTGCGGCTCTTTTTTCAGGAATACTCTTTTTTTGTGTATATCAAGAATGGCTTATTGTTTCTTGGCATGTTCCAAAAAACAGTTTCATTACATCTGAACAAAAAACATTAGAAAGAAAAACTATAAAGCTCACAGTTTGGAAACAAGAAAATTGGTACCAAGAAGAATCAATAGTGGTATGGGAAACTAATCAAAAAGCACAACTCAAAACTCTTATTGCTGAATGGCTTACACTCGCCTATGAAGAAAAAATCCTTGAAAAGAAAATAACAATTGAAAATGTACTGCTTTCACCTTCTGGCAACGATTCTTACATTTCATTTTCTGATACACTCTTTGAAAAAAAATGGTCCACCTATAAAAAACTACATCTTATTGAAAGCCTTTTAAAAAGCATTCGAGAAAATAACATTAAAATTCAAAAAATCTTTTTTTTAATGAAAGATCAGCCGCTAATAGATGTTGATCTTGATTTTTCTCAAGCATGGCCAATCAGCGGCTTTTTGTTTCAAGAAAAAATCTAGCCCTGACTCATCTTATTTTTTAGGCTGGCAAGACTCATTTTTCCAAAATATATAATAATAAGAGCTTCCTGGGATCCATATTTTAATGGTGCAGGTTTCATCATCAATTTGATAGCTAGATGAAGGAAAACCAGCAACTTCTCCTTTCATTGTGTAATAGGCACTCTCTTTATAGCTATGAATAACTGAATCCACGTTAAGAAGACTTCGCATAGGAGTATCTTCAATGGCGACAGAAACTTTATCTAATGGTCTTAAAAATAAATGGTAACAAATTTTATCGCTGCTTATTGTTATTTCTAAACGCCCTGCTTCTATTGTTTGATCATTTGAAACATTACAACAACATCCATAAACATAAAAACATGTACTGCCTGGCGTTGCATCAGATGGACAAGCTTCTTTTGTCCCAAGATCATTCATTTTTTGAACGAGGCTCACAATAAAGGGTGGAATTGTATGTCGTCTTATCCACTCATTAATAGCCTGATCACGAAGAGGATCACTCAAAGAGAGCGCACAAAACCATTTTCTATACTCTTTATTCTGCTCTTTATCATCTTTTATACGGATTACAGCCTCTCCTTTAACTGCTTCCTGAGAAGGAAAAAACAATTGTTTAATACGATCAGCAAAATCGACTAATCTAAATCTGCTGGGTCCACTGAGTTTTTGTGGTAGGGCAACAAGACTACTGGATTGAACCCGAGCTCCTTGATCCAATAATGTTCGCGGTTTTATAATTATTCCAATTCCAGGTGGAGCTGAGTTGATACCAGAAGATGATAGGCGAGGAGACCCTGTAGGTGCCGATTTTCCTGTCGGCGAATCTACACTTGCAGCTGATTGCCCTCTTGAACCAGAAGCAGAAGAAGATCTTCCGCCAGACATAATAAATTCATTGAGTTTCTCATCATCTTCAGCAAGTTCTTTCACAAAATTTTTTACCTTTAAGTTTTCTTTCCGCGACCAATTGAAAACCCTCGTATAAATTGCCAAACTTTTATTATGATCTTTTAGGAGTAAAAGTACGATCTCAAATAAAACATCCTCCTTTTCTTTTTTTAAAGATTCTTCTTCATCCAACACTTTTAATGTAGCAAGTAATTTTAAAAGTAATGTATTTATTAGATCATCTGATAATGTATTTTTTTCTAACTTTGATAAAGAGTCTATAATACTACGTAGAGTCTCATAGCTGAGCTCTCTTTTAGGCACATTTAGAATATTTTCTAGCTTCTGTTTTTCTAGCTTCTGTTTTTCTAGCTTCTGTTTTTCTAGCACTTCTTCTTCTAATTTTTTTTGCATTACAAGAAGAATTTCATAATCAATAATAGCATTCTGTAATTTATCATCAGGAATATCTGTTAAAAGACTTCTCATATCATTGAATCCACCTTCTCTTATGTACCCCTTGATCTCATGAGTTTCATCCTTATACCAATTCAAAACAATTCGATGAACAGTGAACTGTTCATCATCCTTTTTCAATAATAAATGCACAATATCTGATAAAATAGTTTCAAAATTTGGATAGCCTTGAGTCTTGCCACCTTCGTTTTCATAAAAACGACTTATTCTCCAACGCAAATTTTGTAATAGATAGTTTTTCATTTCGAGAGTTAAATATTCTTCTAAATTTTCTTCGGTCAATAAATAAAGTCTTAACGCAGCCCAATCGTCATCGATAAACCCTTCTCCAATTTTTACCAAACCTTCTGAAGCTGATAATGATTTTTTATCAGATGGTTTTTCTGCCGCAACAAGAGATAAAGCGCTCAACAAAAGAATAAGCCCCATACACCATACTAATTTTTTCTTCATATCCATCTCCTACTATTAAAATAATTATCTTAATAGTAATTACCAATAGATGAAAAAGGCAATGCTATATCTATTTTAAGCTTATTTTTTGAATTTACTCTGCAAGACATATCGTGGATTAACATTTGAAACGTTCCACTAAAAACCAGAAAGCTCTCTAAAAAAGACCTCTAATGGTGTGTTGAACCCTAAAAGCTTTCTGGGGCGAGAGTTAAGTGCGAGCTCAACCCCTTTAAGC
>CANNMA010000020.1 GCA_947505805.1 bacterium | reverse complement strand
ATTATGTTTAATCTCACTGCCACGATCAAGCAAGAATCTAACGATATCAAAATTTCCTTGGAGTATCGCTTGCATCAATGGAGTGAATCCATTAAATCGAATATTCATATTTTTACCTTGTCGCACACACAGCTTTAAAGCTGTTAAATCACCCTTAGCAGCTGCAACAATCTGTACAGGAGCTCCAGCTTTTTGAAGCATTAGCCAGTTTAACTTTCCTATCCGTTCAGGCTTTAAACGACCAATTTCATCCTCATTTGAAGCACTTTTAACTTGATAGACTCCCCCACTAATTAAAACCGCAAAAAATAGTAGTTCTTTTTTCATACAACCTCCGTAAAAACAGTTAGTACACTGATTATTTTTAATAAACCTCTCGTGCATATTGTTTACTTATAGTAGCAACTATAGCCGCCCAATGTAAATATTTCTAATAGAATCTTACAACAATCTGTAAAAATGTTTAACTCTAAACATGTTATTTTAAAAATGTAGGCACTAAAAAACCGCTAAATTTCTTTAGCGGTATCTATTTTTTATATTTTTAGAAAAAATCTCTTTTCAACAATCTTTTGCTACCCATTTTTCAAACATACGCGCTACTGATCGCTCCTTAGTAGGCAATGTTGTTGAATCTTTGCTAATCCACCTAAGTTCTTTTGATTCACTGTTTTGAATAACTTTTTCATCCGAAGTAACACGAAGCAGAAACCGTACATCATAATGATCGTGAGCGGGAATTCCTTTATATTCAGGAATTTTGTGAATATCAATATCAAAAATAAAGGGCCCAACTAAGCCATTTTTGTTCCTAAGCTCATTAGAATCAAAACGCTCAATACTCTGAATTCCAGATTCTTCTTTCGCTTCTTTAATGGCAACCGCCTCTGTATCAGGTTCTCCATCACAATGCCCACCAAGCTGAAACCACCTCTCTAATTTTGCGTGATGCATTAAAAGAGCATGAGTATTATTTTTATCAACCAGCCAAGCAGAAGCTGTTATATGACCAATTTCTAAAGAACGCTCAAAACAATCTAGATGAGCTTCTATAAACGCAATCATATCTTTTTTAAACTGGGATTCTTCAGCAGTTGGTTGGTACATATCAAGTAATGCTAAAAGCTGATCTCGCTTATCCATACTCATTTCCCTTCTAAAGAAATTACTCTACAGTAACTGACTTAGCCAAATTACGAGGACGATCAATATCGCATCCACGAGCACGAGCAATTGCATACATAAAAAGCTGCATAACTCCTGTCATAGAAAGAACTGCAAGATGTGAGTTTACTGCTGGAAACATAAGACAAGTATCAGCAAGTGCTTGAAGTTCCGTTTGTCCTTCAAAAGCAAACACTATCAAATGTCCTTTTCGCGCTTTAATCTCTTGAGCATTAGAAAGTAATTTTTGATAAATCAAAGGATCAGGATGAGAGAATAAACAGACTGGTGTTTTTTCATCGATCAATGCAATTGGACCATGTTTTAATTCACCCGCAGGATACGCCTGTGCAAATACATACGCAATTTCTTTCAGCTTAAGTGCTGCTTCAAGAGCAAATGGATAAGTACTATGCCGACCTAAAAAAATAAACGCTGAAAAATTTGAATAAAAAAGAGCTAGCTTTTCAAAAATCTGATATTTATACGCGTCAAGACCATTTTCAAGTATATTTGCTGTCATCAATAACTCTTCTTGACACTGTTTAAACTGTCCATCAGAAATAACGGTACGCTCTAAAGCCATACGAGCTGCAAGCCAATATAACGCTGCAACCTGGGTCGTAAATGCTTTAGTTGAAGCAACAGCAAGCTCAGGCCCCGCTTGTGTTAACAAGAACCCTTCAGATTCTCTAACAAGAGTACTTGAAGCAACATTTGTAAGCGCCAGAACTTTCTGTCCATGAGCATTAAGCATACGAACAACTTCAAGCGTATCAGCGGTTTCTCCTGATTGAGAAATAGCTATATATAACGTATCGAGTTCAGGGAAAAAGGTTCTATAGCGAAATTCAGACGCAAGAACCGCTGTGGTAGGAATTCGAGTTATTTCCTCAAAAAAAAACTCTGCTATGCGGCCTGCATGCCATGAAGTTCCACACCCAATAATTTTTATGCGCTTAGTATTTTTAATAAGATCAGCTGATATACCAATTGAATTCCAGACAGACTCACCAAACGACTGACATAAAGAAACTGTTTTATAAATAGCACTTTTTTGTTCGTAAATTTCTTTGAGCATGTAATGCTCATGCCCCTGTTTTTCGGTTGCAGTCCATACTGAATCAAGTTTTTCTACAGGAAGATCAAGCAACTGACCATCAAAATCATACACTGCTGCTTTGTCTTTAGTTACTAAAGTAAAAGTTTTTTCTGGTAAAAATGAAACCCTGTCAGTTTTTCCTGCAAAGGCAAGTACATCCGATGCTATAAACATTTCACCATCACCAACACCAATACAAAGTGGGGAGCTTTTTCTAATACCAATAAGTAATTCTGGATGTTCTTCCATAACAATTACCACAGCATAAGCACCATGCAATTGACTTACTAATTGCATAACCGCTTTTTTACATGATTTGGTTTGCTCAAAAGCTCGTTCAAAAAGATGGGCTATCACTTCGCTATCTGTTTGTGAAAGAAAAACATGTCCTTCAGCTTCAAGCTCTTTTTTAAGAGTCAGATAGTTTTCGATAATACCGTTATGAACAAGAGATATTTTTTTTGTACAGTCAAAATGAGGATGGGCATTAGCTTCTGAAGCTACCCCATGAGTGGACCACCGGGTATGACCAACACCGACAGTCCCATCTATTGGTTTTTCTTGTAATCGGGTTACAAGCTGAGAAAGTCTCCCAGCTGATTTTGCAGACATAAGTCGACGCGTTTCATTATCAACACACGCAAACCCAGAAGAATCGTAACCGCGATATTCAAGACGAGCAAGCCCTTCCATGACTAGAGCACAACTTTGACGCTGCCCAATATAGCCAACAACGCTACACATAGAGGACTCACTTTTTTTAAATGTAGATTTTCGACAATCGTTAAAAATTAACGTTTTACGAATTGGAATTTACGACGAGCGCCAGGTTGACCAGGCTTTTTACGTTCTTTGTTACGAGAATCAACCGTTAAAAAACCATGCTCTCTGAGAACCAAGCGTAATGTTTCATCTGCTTCAACAAGCGCACGAGCGATGCCAAGACGAACCGCACCTGCTTGAGCAACTTTTCCGCCGCCATACACATTTGCAACGATATCGTATTTTGCAAGAGCGTCACACACTATAAGTGATTGAACCGCATCTTGGCGAGTTTCATCAGTTGTAAAGTAATCTGCACAACGAACAGAATTAATTGCAACGCCACCTTGTCCAGGACGGAGCCACACACGGGCAACCGCAGTCTTACGACGTCCAACAACACCAATTGGAGCAACTTTTTTTGCCACTCCGTCTTTTTTTGCTTCTTTAGCCTTGATCATTAGACTTTTACCGCCTTAAGAATTGAATTTTATTTTTTTAAAATATGCTTCAGTGAGTGTACCAAACTACCAGATCTTGTCAATCGTATAGCTCCATGGCCCATTCCTAAAAACTGTCTTTTTTATTGTTTTACGCTTATTACCTGTTTTTATGCCTATTTGACCAGCTACCAAGCCCCACTCAGCCTAACAGTCTTTAGCCTACTGCCCTTCTGGAAAGCCCTATAAAGCCTTGGCACAGTATGGAGCCGGTGATCGGATTTGAACCGACGGCCTACTGATTACGAATCAATTGCTCTACCCCTGAGCTACACCGGCAGCTTTTATCATTTAATGCTCACAGAGTATCTTTTTGTCGTATTTCAGTCAAAAAACAGTACTTACTTTTTTTCAAAAATATGAGTTAGTATCATTTTTTTGATTTTCTTCTTCAACTTTTTCTTGGCACAAAATACAACGAGTTGCATTAGGATATGATTTTAATCGCTTTTCAGAAATAGCTTCTTGGCAATCAACACACATTCCATAGGAACCGGCTTCGATCATTTCTAACGCTTTTTCAATCATCTTAAATTCTTCATATTCATTATTATGCAAAGAACTCTTAAGGCTCTCAAAAGCTGAGCTAATAGCCTGATCTCCTGAATCCTGAATTTGATCAGAAACATCATTATCAAGCTGTAACTGCTTAATACCCGCTTCAAGCTCCCGTTTTCTTTGTAATAAGCCTTCTTTAATAGCATCTGTTTTTTTTATCATACTCGACTGACTCATTTCTTATTCCTTCTTTTTTGAAAAAATTCTTGTAAAATTTCGATACTTTCTTTTTCACACACACCCCCTTTAAAAAATGGCGTATCCTTGTTGTATAATGGAACGAAAGAATCCTTGTCAAGGTGAGAGCCAAAAAGATGAGATGTTGCACCAAACACAACTCCCTTTAATCGACTTAATCGCGCAGCGCCACTACACATAGAGCAGGGCTCAAGTGTAACATACAAAAGACAGTTTTCAAGACGCCAATCACCCCGAAATTGAGCCGCTTGTTGAAGTGCAATCATTTCAGCATGAGCAGTTTGAGTCTTCAGTTGCTCAACACGATTATATCCAACCCCAACAATAACACCTTCACTATCAACAACTACAGCCCCTATTGGAACTTCACCCTCATCTGCAGCACGTCGTGCATACTCTAAAGCATGACACATCTGCTGTTCATGCTGATAAGTTTCGTTCATAAATACCCTTCTTGTAGTAACTTACAAAAATATATGTCTTAAATCCTTGTATCATCAGAAAAACGTATGGCAAACTATCGATTCTTACGCTATACTTGCCTAGAATAATCTGTTTTATCCGTTAAACCAAATGGTAGCCAGCAAAGATACCAATGCTAAGCCTGAAAGGTCAGATCTCATGACTAAAGAAGCAGACAAAAAAAATGAATATGGTGCCACGTCCATCCGTGTGATGGAGGGGCTTGAAGCAGTACGAAAACGCCCTGCTATGTATATTGGAAACACAGGAATAGGTGGACTTCATCATCTTGTGTATGAAGTTGTTGATAACTCAGTTGACGAAGCTCTTGCTGGCCATTGCGATACCATTAAGGTCATTCTCCACTCTGATGGATCCTGCTCTGTTGAAGATAATGGCCGGGGTATTCCAACTGACATTCACCCCACTGAAAAAATTTCTGCTGCTGAAGTTGTGCTTACTAAATTGCACGCTGGTGGTAAATTTGATAAAGATTCTTATCGCTTTTCTGGCGGTTTACATGGTGTTGGTGTATCTGTTGTAAACGCCCTTTCAACACGTCTGTACCTTGAGATTTATAAAAACGGAAAGCTCTTTCATCAAACGTATGAACGAGGCAAACCGCTTGCTCCTCTTGCAATGGTCGGAGAAACTCAAAAACCTAATGGAACCATGGTTCGATTCACTCCAGATTCAACTATTTTCATGGAAACAACCACCTTTTCATTTGATACCCTTTCTGCTCGTTTGCGTGAACTTGCCTTTTTAAACAAAGGCCTTCGAATTAGCATTTTCGATGAACTTAACAATAAAGACCACTCATTCTTTTTTGAAGGCGGAATCGTTTCTTTAATTGAATACATTAATGAAAAAAAGAATCCTATTTTCCCTGAAGTTATTTATTTCACAAGCGAAGACGAACAGTACGTTCTTGAAATTGCAATGCAGTATAACGAAGGCTACGCGGAACAGATTTTTTCCTTTGTAAACAATATCAATACCGTTGATGGCGGTACTCATGTTGCTGGTTTTAAAGGTGCTCTTACTAAAGTTTGCAATAAACGTGGACAAGCACTTGGCATGCTCAAAGGAAACAACCTCTCAAGTGAGGATGTACGTGAAGGACTTGTTACAGTTATCAATATCAAAGTTCCTGAACCACAGTTTGAAGGACAAACTAAAGGAAAACTTGGCAACAGCGAAGTTAAAGGAATTGTTGAAACATGGACTTTTGCATTCCTTGACACCTACTTTGAAGAACATCCAAACATTATCAAAAAAATTATCGCAAAGGCTGAACTTGCACAACGTGCTCGTGAAGCTGCTAAAAAAGCTCGCGATTTAACACGTCGCAAGACAGAACTTGAAGGCACCATTCTTCCTGGAAAATTAGCAGACTGTACCAATGAAAATCCAGCTGATACTGAACTTTTTATCGTAGAAGGTGATTCTGCGGGTGGTTCTGCAAAACAAGGTCGTGACCGTTTTACACAAGCAATTTTACCGCTTAAAGGTAAAATTTTAAACGTTGAAAAAGCTCGCCTTGATAAGATTCTCTCTAATGATGAAATCAAAGCACTTATAGCTTCTGTTGGTGCAGGGATTGGCGAAGAGTTCGATGTTGAAAAAACTCGCTATCATAAAATCATTTTAATGACCGATGCTGACGTTGATGGATCGCACATTCGCACCCTTCTTTTAACGTTCTTCTTTAGGTATTTACGACCTATTATTGAAAAAGGCTATCTCTACATTGCACAACCACCTCTTTACAAAGCAAAACTAGGTAAACGGGAACAGTATCTTAAAGATGAACGTGCATTCAGAGAGTTTTTATTTGATTGGGCACGTGAACAAATTTTATGCACTATCGACGGCCATACGCTTAATGAAACCGCATGGGTCGCATTTTTAACACATGCAACACAGTACGAAAATGAACTCGATAGACTTTGTATCAACTTCAGGCTGACCGATATTCAAGCACACCGTATCTTAATGTGTATCAATGCCCATAAGCTCACCGCTGAAAGTAGCCCAGAGACAATTTTGAAAGCGCTCATTACAGCACTGCCAGGATTCAATATTACCCTTGGTAAAGAAGAAACAGTTCAAGACGATGAATCAGCGCCTATGGAGTGGTTCTCATTTGAAATTCGTGATCGTTCATGGCAAGTTCCTGTCTCATTCTTTGCTTCAGAAGAAACTGCGCTCGTTCTTAAAACAGCACAACCTCTTTTAGATGCAGAAAATGAATGGCGACTTGATATTAAAGACAAAAACAAATTTTCAACTGGATCTGGCGCAATTGCTCTCTTGAATATGATTCGTACCATCAGCAAACCATACATGCATATTCAACGCTATAAAGGTCTTGGAGAAATGAACCCTGACCAACTATGGGAAACATCAATGGATAAAGAAAGTCGTTCACTGTTACAAGTATCTATTGAAGATGCACTTGAAGCTGACACCTGGTTTTCAACATTGATGGGTGATGATGTCAGTGGCAGAAAAACGTTCATCGAAAAGAATGGACGATTTGCGAAGAACTTAGATATTTAACTAATGCATGATAGAGAGAGGTTCAAACTCTCTCTATCGCGTCCTTTCTGTAATACGGTGGTCGCACATTTAAGAGAAAAATAGATGAAATCATCAAAAACAGTTTTTAGCCCACATACCTTCACTCTTGCCGATATCCCTTCAAAAAGCACGGTTATTATTGGACTTTCAGGTGGCCCTGATTCGGTTTATTTGTTACATCAACTAGTTGCGCTACGCGAGGAAGAACGTTTTACACTTATCGCAGCTCATCTTGATCATGAATGGAGAAGCTCTTCTAATGCCGATGCAACATTTTGCAAAGATCTGTGCAAGCAGCTGGCTGTTACTCTAGTCAACGCAAAAGCGTCTGAACTTAACCATAACTATGAGTATCAAGGGTCGCAAGAAGAACTAGGACGCAACATTCGTCGATTCTTTTTCAAGCAGCTTATGACAGAACATAAGGCAAACTATGTAGCTCTCGCTCATCATAAAGATGATCGTATTGAAACATTTTTTATTAACCTCATTCGCGGTACAACCATTACCGGACTATGTGGCATGAAATCAATCGATCTGCAAAATGGACATTCCGTTATTCGTCCACTCATGAACGTTGATAAAGCTGAAATTTTAAACTACTTAAACACACACAAACTTTCTTACTGCATCGATCCAACCAACGAATCTGATACTTATCTTAGAAATCGAATTCGTTCACACGTTCTTCCCGCTTTATATGCCTGCGATAGCCGTAGCAAAGAACAAACCTTACGAACTATTACCTCACTCCAAGAAACTGAACTGTTTTTGCAAACGATCACAACAGAGAGCTTGCAACAGGTTTCTATTGCGAGCACTGAAGGATCAAAACTTGATCTAAAACTCTTTTTTGATCTTGAACCCTTCTTACAAAAACGAGTTATTAAAGCTTGGCTTTCAACTCACATTGCTGGCCACCGCTCATCACAAGCATTTTTTGATGAAATACTGCGCTTTTTAGCATCCCCACGCGGAGGAACTCATGAGCTTTCTCCATCATGGAAGCTTGTTAAAAAACAGAATAGCTTTTGGATAGAACAATAACAGTATCTTTAAAAAAAAATCATACTCATTTACCTTCTAGATGCTTCTTGTATATCCTAAATAAAAAATAACTTTGATTCAGGAGAATGAGAAATGGTTATACAGGAACATAAAGAGACGAAATCAAGCTGGATAGCACTTTCACTTTTTTTGCATATCTGTGCACTTACTGGGCTTTTTATTTCCCAACGTCAAACTCCTCTTTTTACGCAAACAGTTCTTTCAGATGAAACGCCTAAAGAACAAAATCAAACAGCACATCACGTATCTCCTACTGCACCAACACAACAGCAACAAACCCCAACCCCTAAAAAAAAGTTACAGTTGCCAAAGCTCCAACAGCAAACATTCCAGACTCAAAAAAAAGAACCTAAACCAGAAGAATTACAAAAACCGTTTATTGTTCCTGCTCCCGTTGTATTTTATGGTAACCAAGCAATGATGAATGCCCCAAAACCGATCAAGGGAAGCAAAGAAGGAACTTCAGGTTTTGAGCATACTCCTTCAGCCTTGCCATCACTGCCTGTCAAAATGATTAGAAAATCTGAGCCTGAATCAGCCTCCACTCAAAAAAAATCTACTGGCGAACAAGCTGAAGAATCTCTCGGATCAGAAAAAAATTCAAAAGCTCCTCATCTTCCAAACCAAAAACCAATCACTGAAACAGTAGAATCTGCTTTAAAAAAAGAACTTATTCCACATCAAACTATCTCTGAATCAGCCTCAGACACAAAACAGCCTGCGACAGAGCCAACTATTCAAAAAATACAAAGTCGTGAAAAAACGGTCAGCACCACCATTCAAGAAGTTGTCATAGTACCTCAAAATCAACCGTTACCAACTATTCAAACATCAGAGGATACAAACACAACCAAAACAGCAGAAGTTCTGACCCCTACTGAAATTATTACACAAAAAACGAGCCTAGCTACTCATAAAAATTCTCAAAAGAACTCTGGCGATGTGACCCAATCTTCAACACCTAACACCAAAAAGAACAGTCTCAGTCTTGCCCAACTTTTTAAAAATGCTCGCCAAGATTTACATAATCTCACTATGCAAGGAGCCATTTCTGCTAAAAAAGCTGGCACTGAAACCGGATCTGATGATGGATCTGGCCATCAAGTAGTCATTAAAGAAGGTGATATGAAATACTACACCCTCTGGGCAAAATTCTTGAACCATCTCAATCAAGCTGCTCGATTTAATCGTCGAGGCAAAGAACGACTCATTCAAGAATGGGTAGCAACTGAACAGATTCGATACGTTTTTCAGTGCGGCATTACTGTTGATCTTCAAGGAAAGGTTATTGATGTTGAAATCAATCATTCGTCTGGATCTAAAAAGTTTGATGATTTCTGTTTGTCTGATATCTATTCAGCCGTTCCTTATCCCCCACTTCCGCCATCAATTGGTAAAACATCAGCCCGTTTTGAAGTTAATGTGTATCCATAAAAGTTAGTCCTGAAATAGCTATGCTGAAAAAACAAAAATGCTACCTAAATTCTCTAGGATCACAGCCCATTATCAAAACAATTTCATCAAATGTGTACTTTGTTCTATCAAGTGGATAAGGAGCACTCAAATCATTTTTCTCTTTTTTTAATTGCTCCTGTAACAAAAAATCTTGCATATCAATCAAAGATACTTCATCCAAAAAACTCTCTTCCATGGGTAAAACTACCTGAGAAGCTGATGATTGCGCCAACAAACTCTCTTCTACCGGAAAAACTTCCTGAAAAGGCAATGCTGTAGGTTTTTGTAATCGGTTTGGAGCAATAGCATGTACAATACGTTTATGCCGACCAAGGGCCTTTGGATGATAAAAAGTAGTTGAACAATGAGGACAAAAATAACTCAATGCTTTTGTATGTTGAGCATTTTGGTGAGATTTAAAAGCTCCTGCATACAAAAACAACTTATTACAATCGGGACAGGCTATAGATTTGAGTACCATATTTCTAGGTACCGATTGATGTATTAATTTATTTCTTTTTGAACGCCTACATTTTTTAACAGATTGATCATTTACTTCCTTTTTTGGCTCAGCACTATCTTCAAAAGGAAGTAATGGTAATGATAGCAGTGATGCTCCTTCAGTATTTTGTCCAACTTTTTCTAAATCATCTGCAGCGGAAACTATACAAGCTCCATATAACAATACTATCCAAAATATCTTACTCATAGTACGTACTTTCTTTAGTAAACCGACCACTAACATCTTTTAAAAAGCCTTTAGAATAATGTTTTTTATAACTATAAAAATTAAAAACACATTGGCACTTTCATCTGAAAAAAACACCATGCTATGATAAAACAAATTGTTATTATACATCAATCATGAAAGAGAAAAGTATGAAAAAAAGCTCTCATTACCTCTACGCATTTTATATAAAAATAGTTCTAGGAATCAGTTTTTTATCAAGTACCAACGTAACATTGACGACAGCGCAACAAGAATCAATTATGCATACGGAAATTCTTGAAAAAGAACTTCCAGGATCACGGGATCTCAATACTCGCTTAGGAAAACCAGGACATGTTGATAAAGAATATGCAACCATAACCTTTAAAAAACGTACCATTGATGACGCAAAATTAACCGGACTTACTCTTGAATGGCATGGAAAAGAAACAATTCCATCTCTTTCAGCATCACTCTTTAAAAAAGAATCCTATACCCAACAATGCCTTCCAACAGAAGAACATCATTTAAGCGATGGACAATGGAACGCTAAAACACAAACGATTTCATTTAATCTTAAAAACCATATTGATCTACAAGGAACAACATCTTTAGCACTTGTTTTTGTTATTTCTCCTGAACTTGAAAAAACACTTAAAACCGGGAATTTTTGCTTTGTTCCTTCTTCATTACCGGAACCATTTCAAAGTGCAAAAAAAGATGCGCTTGCGCTTGTTCATAAAGCAAAACAACCTAAACATCCCGTTTCTTAAAACAAATCCCTAGAAGTAATGAGTGCTCCTTGCTAGACAACTTAAGACTTTCTTTTTATAACTAAATGCTCATCTGATCAAAAGAAGGAGCACGTATGGCAAAAATAGTAATTCTAGGAGCAGGTCTAACAGGACTTTCAACTGCTTATCATCTTGAACAAAACGGTTGTTTTGATTTTAAATTGTATGAAAAAGAATCAACAGTCGGCGGACTGTGCCGATCAGTTACAGATCAAGGATTTACCTTCGATTACACAGGTCATCTCCTTCATTCAAGTGACGACTATTTCACCCAGTTTTTAACAAATGTTGTTGGTCTTAATGAACTTGAAAATATCAAACGCCGATCATGCATTCGACTTCACGATACGTACACTCCCTTTCCCATTCAAATTAACCTTCACGGTCTTCCTTCTGATGTGATTATTGACTGCATTGAAGGATTTATGGATCGACCAAAAGAAAAAGCTAACCCAAAATCTTTTTACGAATGGGCATTGCAAAAATTTGGTAAAGGGCTGACCAATCTCTTTTTTGTTCCCTATCAACAAAAGCTTTTTGCCTATGACATTACTCAAATAACTGCATCATGGACCGGACGCTTTGTACCAGAAACTTCTTTAAGAGCGATTTTACAAGGATCTCTTGTTGCACCCAAAGATGAAGACATTGGTTATAATGCCAATTTTTTCTACCCAAAAAAAGGTGGTATTCAGTTTTGGATTAATAAACTTGCTGAAAAAATAACCTCCCCTATCAACACTCAATACACCGTCGAACAGATTGATCTTGTTAATAAAATTGTCACCTTCAGTAATGGAGACTTTGAACCATTTGAAACACTCATTTCAACTCTTCCTCTCGATCGTTTTTTAGGACTTGTTAAAGAATCCGCTGCAACTTCAATTACCAAAGCGGGTAAAAAACTCCTGTGTAATTCAGTGATCAATTTTAATCTTGGTATCTCTAAACCTGACATTTCTGATAAGCATTGGATCTACCTTCCAGAAGAAAAATATATTCCCTACCGTCTGGGGTTTTATACTAATTTTTCAAAAGAAATGGCTCCTGAAAATTGCAGCTCAATGTATGGGGAAATTGCATTCTTAAAACGACTGCCTCAACCAAGTACGCAGCTTGTCGCATCTGCAATTACTCAAATGCAAGAACTTTTTAAGTTTGAATCATCCGATATCATCACTCAACGAGTGATGCATATTGATCGCGCCTATGTTATTTACGATTTCTGGAGAGAAAAGAACCTTCCTGCTTTACATACAGCATTGGTCGAACAAAACGTTCACTCAATAGGCCGCTACGGCGCTTGGAAGTACGCAAGCATGCAAGAAAGTCTTTTAGATGGAAAAGCTATGGCTGAAAGCCTTTTAAATAAAAACCACACACCATCAGGATACTCTCAACCAGTCAACGTATCAGAAATTCCAACACAGACTGAAACACCTGAAGAACAACTATGAACAGCTCTTATGCAGGTAAAAAAATAGTAGTTACTGGCGGCGCAGGGTTTATTGGCTCTCATATTACTGAAGCACTGGTAGCACAAGGTGCACAAGTTTTTGTTATCGACAATCTTACAACAGGTTCTTTAGGTAATCTAACAAGCGTTGCATCAAACATAACGTTTATTGAAGGCACTATTCTTGATAAAAAGTTATGCCTAACACATCTTGAAAATGCCTATGCTGTTTTTCATCTAGCTGCTGAAATATCTGTTCCTGCATCACTAGAAGATCCTTACACCTGCTATAACACCAATATTCTGGGGACTACCAATCTCCTTGAAGCTGCGCGAATTAACGCACTACAACGATTCGTTTTTTCATCGTCCTGTGCAGTTTATGGAAACCAAACCAAACCCTGCCGTGAAGACATGGTACCAAATCCACTTTCTCCCTATGCCTCTTCAAAACTAATAGGCGAACAACTCTGCCAAAATTATTCTAAATTTTTTAACGTACCGACTGTGTGCCTACGATATTTTAATGTCTATGGGCCACGACAAAACCCGAATGGGCCTTATGCAGGAGTAGTTGCTCAATTTAGAAATCGCATGGAAAAAAATGAACCAATCACTCTCTATGGAGATGGAAATCAAAGCAGAGATTTTGTGCCAGTTCAACAAGTAGTTGAAGCTAATCTGCAACTTGCTCAGTTGCCAGATACTCTCTGCACAGGAACTCCTATTAATGTTGGTACCGGAAAAACAAGCTCCATCAACGATCTTTTTATTAAACTCAAAGGTGAATTCCCTCGATATGTACATTCCCCAGACTATAAACCAGCCCGATCTGGCGATATTGTTCTTTCTCAAGCTGATTGCAGCACATTGCTTCAGTTACAAACTAGTTCAAAAAAAACTATACCCACTTCAAGTGAATGAAATGGGTATAATCTACCATGAAAGTAACAACTGTAAGCTTTTATTTTTTATAATTATATATTAATCAACGTCATCAAAAGTACATCCACAACAATCTTGTCTTGTATCGTGTTCACCTGATGGGCAACGATATTTTAGAGGAATTGGATTATCATCAACTTGATGTGAAGGCGTTTGGTGCATTACTGCTTGCTGTTCAGGAACATCAGTAACAAGTTGGTTTCTTAAATCTTCAGGTAATGTAAAAAGAAGTTGCTGCATGTTTGGTGAAAGTTGTTCGTAACAAAAAGGTGTATCATTACTTACTAGTGCATCTATCAAGACACTTTGGACTGAATTGTACTGTTCAATAGGAATACAACGATTATGGACCAAAAGAAATCTTCCATCAGGACTAAAAGCAACAAAATTCCCAAACCTATTAGTATAAATAGTAAAAAAACTATCGGTTACAATATCAACAATCATAACTTTCTCATAAAACGCAATAGCAATACATTTTCCATCAGGACTAAATGCAATAGACTCAGCAGAAAAATAATCATATTCACAAATAATGTAAGGTTTTTTTCTTGTAGCAATATCAATAATTTCAACTGTTCCATCCTCTGATCCAGTAGCAATACATTTTCCATCAGGACTAAATACAATGGACTTAACACGTCCCAGAGAATAAATACAAAGAATTATGTCATTTGTAGCAATATCAGTAACTTTAACTATTCCGTCATTTGATCCAGTAGCAATAGATTTTCCATCAGGACTAAATGCAGCACAATTAATATTCCGCTCATGAGAAATAGAAATAATTATTTCATTTTTAACAATATCAGTAACTTTAACTGTGTTATATTTTTCATCTGCATCAGTAACAATACATTTTCCATCAGGACTAAATACAAGGGACTTAGGTTCTTTGCTATACTTATAATTAATAGTATCAACAGATTTTCCTGTAGTAATATCAGTAATTATAACTTCTCTATCCCATGATTTAGCAATAGCAATACGTTTTCCATCAGGACTAAATACCATAGATAAAACCTTACGACCACAATCAATAGTACAAACAGGTTTTCCAGTAACAATATCAGTAATTGTAACGTTTTCATCCAATGATCTAGTAGTAGCAATACGTGTGCCATCAGGACTAAATACACTAGACTCTATATCGTCACCATAATTTCCTAAAGCAGGATAATCTTTTATTGAAATAGTGTTATCAAGTGAAGCTGCAATAAAACGAGGGCAAACAAAACCATTCCAATCTAGATTATAACAAGTACCTACAAGCTCTTGAACAGAACCATCATGTAAAAACGCTTGGATAATTTCAGGATTTCTGAACACAGGAATGAGTAGTTGTTCAAGATGGGTAAGATACGGCTCTTGAAGCACAAGTTGATCTGCAATTTTTAAAAATGATACAAGATCTTGATATGATAAACTTTGAATTCTTGCCATTAGTGTTTCTCGATCATCTTCGAATAACTCTTTTGAAGTTTCAATGAAATCAACAAGTAATTTCATAACAGTTGCTGTGCAGTCGATATAAAATCGCAATTTTCCATCAACATTTTTTCTAACAGAACAAACTAGTGAATAATCTTTAGTTGGCGTTGGTTTTAGTTCTATTTCTGAAAGCGGGCAATTGAAAGACTCAGCCATTCCTGCAAAGAATTTGAACTTCAAAAGCGTTGATTCTTGAATATAAAGCTTCCCGTCAGAGCATTCGATAGGTAAAAGAGTCGGTTGCTGCTGGGCGCAAAAAATTGATCCTACGCTCAGTAAAGCAGTTATTACTAATAGTTTGTTTTTCATGGTTTATTTCTCCATTTTATGATTTTATTTTTTTATAACTAGTGTATTAATCGACATTTTCGTAACCACATCCACAGCAACCTTGTCTTGTGTTATGTTCACCCGATGGACAACGATGCTCCAAAGGAATTGGATTATCATCAACTTGATCAGAAGACGCTTGATGCATTATTGCTGACTGTTCAGCAATATCAGTAACAAGTTGATTTCTTAAATCTTCAGGCAGTGTAAAAAGAAGCTGCTGCATTTTTGGAGAAAGTTGTTCATAAGAAAGACGAGGAGTACGACTTGCTAGTGCATCTATCAATATACTTTGAGTTGAATCATACTGTTCGATAGGAATACAACAACTATTTACCGCAAGATATTTTCCATTAGGGTTAAATGCAACAGAGCTAACAAGTTTATCATGATTAATAGTACAGATAGTTTGACCAGTTCCAATATCAGTAATTTTAACTGTTCTATCAACTGATCCAGTAGCAAGGTATTTCCCATCAGGGCTAAATGCAACAGAGTTAACAGAGTCTTTATGATTAATAGTGCAGATAGTTTGATCAGTTTCGATATCAGTAATTTTAGCTGTGTCATCCCATGTTCCAATAGCAAGATATTTTCCATCAGGGCTCAATGCAACAGAGTAAACAGAGCCTTGATCATTAATAGTGCAGATAGTTTGACCTGTTTCAATATCAGTCACTTTAGCTGTTCTATCCCATGATCCAGTAGCAAGGTATTTTCCATCAGGGCTAAAAGCAATAGAGCAAACAGAGCCTTCATGATTAATAGTACGTATAATTTGTCCTGTTTCAATATCAGTCACTTTAGCTGTTCTATCCCATGATCCAGTAGCAAGGTATTTTCCATCAGGGCTAAATGCAACTGAGGAAACACGGCCTTCATGATTAATAGTACGTATAGTTTGACCAGTAACACTATCAGTAATTTTAGCTGTTTTATCCCATGATCCAGTAGCAAGATATTTTCCATCAGGGCTCAATCCACTAAAGCGAATTAAGTCTGTATGATTTCCAAAAGCTTGATAGTAAGCTGTTGAAATAGTTCTATCAAGTGAAGCTGCAACAAAACGAGGGCAAATAAGATGCTTCCAATTTAAATTATAACAAGCATTTACATGCTCTTGAATAGACTGATCATGTAAAAACTCTTGCGTAAATGCTGGGTTTCTAAAAACAGGAATAAGCAACTGTTCAAGGTGTGTCAGATACGGTTCTTGAAGATTAAGTTGATCAGCAACTTTTACAAGTGATGCAAGATCTGCAAGTGATAATGTTAAAAGCATTTGTTGTAATGCTTGCGATTGCTCTTTCAAAAGTTCTTGTGGAGTTTCTATAAAATCAATCAGCAATTGCATAACAGCAGTGGTACAGTCGATATGAAATTCATGAGTTATTGTATTTGAGTAAAATGCTTGTTTTTTTAAAAAAGCCTTCCAAAAAAGAGGATTTTTTCTAACAGAACACACAAGTGGATAATCTTTAGTTGGTGTTGGTTCTAGTTCTATTTCTGAAAGCGGGCAATTGAAAGACTCAGCCATTCCTGCAAAGAATTTGAACTTCAAAAGCGTTGATTCTTGAATATAAAGCTTTCCGTCAGAGCATTCAATTGGTAAAACAGTCGGTTGCTGCTGTGCGCAAAAAATTGATCCTGCGCTCAGTAAAGCAGTTATTACTAATAGTTTGTTTTTCATGGTTTATTTCTCCATTTTATGATTTTATTTTTTTATAACTAGGGTATTAATCGACATTTTCGTAACCACATCCACAGCAACCTTGTCTTGTATCGTGTTCACCCGATGGGCAACGATACTTCAAAGGAATGGGATTACCATCATCAGTTAAATCAAAAGCTGTTGAGTGTTCAAAAGCTTGTTCAGGAATATCAGTAACAAGTTGGCTTCTTAAACCTTCAGGCAATGTAAAAAGAAGTTGTTTGGTGCTTTCAGAAAGTTGTTCATAAGAAAGACGATCAGCTGATCCAGTAGCAAGATATTTTCCATCAGGGCTCAATCCACTAAAGCGAATTAAGTCTGTATGATTTCCAAAAGCTTGATAGTAAGCTGTTGAAATAGTTCTATCAAGTGAAGCTGCAACAAAACGA